>JADGPM010000135.1 GCA_017882425.1 Solirubrobacteraceae bacterium | reverse complement strand
CTGCTGTCGACCGAGAAGCGCCGTGAGGTCGCCGAACGCATCAAGGAGGCAAGGGAGTTCGGGGACATCTCGGAGAACTCCGAGTACGACGACGCCAAGAA
The DNA here is from genome assembly GCA_017882425.1 of Solirubrobacteraceae bacterium. Lineage (GTDB taxonomy): Bacteria > Actinomycetota > Thermoleophilia > Solirubrobacterales > Solirubrobacteraceae > F1-60-MAGs163. The sequence continues at coordinate 25,547 of JADGPM010000135.1, read as the reverse complement.
CGAGCAGGCGATGCTCGAGAGCCGGATCGCCCAGCTGCAGGAGAAGCTCCGCATGGCGACGGTCATCCAGACCGAGGACCTGTCAACCGACGTCGTGCAGATCGGCTCGGTGGTGCACGTCAAAGACGAGAAGACGGGCAAGTCGGTGAAGTACACGATCGTGGGCTCGGCAGAGGCCAAGCCGGAAGAGCACAAGCTCTCCAACGAGTCGCCGGTCGGCCGCGCTCTGATCGGGCGCAAGCGCAACGAGACGGTCGCCGTGAAGGTGCCGCGCGGCCCCGCGCGCAAGTTGAAGATCACGAAGATCGACGTCGGCCTGAGGTAGTCTCGCCGCCATGAGCGGATCCGAGGCGACCCCGGCGGAGCCCGGGCCGGGACGGCACGGACTGCCCGAGCTGATCGCCGAGCGCCGCTCGAAGGCCGAGCGTCTGCGGGAGTCCGACGCGGGAGCCTTTCCCTACTCGTTCGCCGCCACCGAGCCGGTCGCCGGGATACTCGAGGCCTACGATCATCTCGCCGCCGGCGAGGAGACCGAGGATGCCCACCGGGTCGCGGGGCGGCTGGCTGCGCGCCGCGGCGCAGGGGGCGCGGCGTTTCTCGACCTCGTCGATCGCACGGGCAAGATCCAGCTGCACGCGCGCCTGGACGTGCTCGGCGAGGAGGCGTTCGAGCGGCTCACCTCGCTCGACCTCGGCGACCTTCTCGGAGTCGACGGCGCCGCGCTGCGCTCCAGGAGGGGGGAGATCTCGCTGCGGGTGGACGGCTTTCAGGTGCTGGCCAAGGCGCTGCGCCCGCCGCCCGACAAGCGCCACGGGCTGAGCGACGTCGAGACGCGCTATCGGCGGCGCGAGCTCGATCTGATCGCCAACGAGGACTCGCGCGCGCTGTTCCTCGACCGCGCCAAGGTCATCTCGGCCGTCCGCGCCTACCTGGACGGGGAGGGCTTCATCGAGGTCGAGACGCCGGTGCTGCAGCCGCTGTACGGAGGCGCGCTGGCGCGGCCGTTCACCACCCACCACAACGCGCTCGGTCGCGATCTGTACCTGCGCATCGCCACCGAGCTGTACCTCAAGCGCATGATCGTGGGGGGCCTCGAGAGGGTCTATGAGCTGGGCAAGGACTTCCGCAACGAGGGCATCTCCAGCAAGCACAACCCCGAGTTCACGATGGTCGAGTTCTACGAGGCCTATGCCGACTACGAGGACGAGGCCAAGCGCCTGGAAGAGATGGTCGCGCTCGCCGCGCGCGCGGTCGCCTACAAGGGCGAGCTCGACTTCTCAAGGCCCTGGCGCCGGGTCGGCTTCTTCGAGGTGCTCAAGGAGAAGACGGGCATCGACGTGGCGGCCCATCGGGACGACGAGCAGCTCCGGGCGGCGATCGTCGACAGCGGCCTTGAGATGCAGACGACGGGCTTGACCTGGTTTCACATCGCCGACGAGTTGCTCTCCAAGTTCGTCGAGCCCGGCCTGCGCGAGCCGACGCTCGTCCTCGACTACCCGGTCGAGCTCTCGCCGTTCGCGCGCGAGCATCGCTCGAAGCCCGGCCTGGTCGAGCGCTGGGAGGCGTTCGCCGGGGGGATGGAGATCGCCAACGCTTTCAGCGAGCTTGTCGACCCGGACGTTCAGCGAGAGCGTTTTCGCGCCCAACAGAGCCTCGAGAGCCTCGGCGACACCGAGGCTCAGCCCTTCGACGAGATGTTCCTGCAGGCGCTCGAGCAGGGGATGCCCCCGTCCGGCGGGGTCGGAGTCGGGATCGACCGGCTCGTCATGCTGCTGACGGGGAGCGACTCGATCCGCGAGGTGGTCCTGTTCCCGGCGATGCGCGACTGAGGGCGCGCCTCAAGTAGTGGGCTGCCCGTGACGATTGACCCTCAGGCGGCGACCGGCCGGTTGGTAGACTGCCTGGAAAGCGTAATTGGACCACATAGCTCTGAGGCACCGTCCCGGCAGGAAGCTTGAGGCATCGTCCTCGCAGGAAGGAATCAACCATGTTCGAGCGATTCACAGAACGGGCCCGGCAGGTGGTCGTTCTCGCGCAGGAGGAGGCGCGGACGCTCAAGCACAACTACATAGGCACCGAGCACATCCTGTTGGGTCTGCTGCGCGAGGAGGAGGGCCTTGCCGCGCGGGTGCTCGAGAGCCTCGACATCACCGTCGAGCGGGTGCGCGCGCAGGTCGTGCGGATCGTCGGCTCCGGCGAGGAGGTCACCTCCGGGCAGATCCCTTTCACGCCCCGCGCCAAGAAGGTGCTTGAGCTAGCGCTGCGCGAGGCGCTCAGCCTGGGCCACAACTACATCGGCACCGAGCACATCCTGCTGGGCCTCGTGCGCGAGAACGAGGGCGTCGCGGCGCGGATCCTGCTCGACTTCGACGCCGACTCCGAGAAGATCCGCAACGAGGTCATCCGGATGCTCTCCGGACCCGGCGGGCGCCGTCAGGGCCAGTCCGGCGCCGGGGCCGGGGCGGGTGCGGGCGCAGCGCCCGGCGAGGGCAAGAAGTCATCCAAGCTGCTCGACCAGTTCGGGAGGAACCTCACGAAGCTGGCCGCCGAATCGAAGCTCGACCCGTGCGTCGGGCGGGAGACCGAGATCGAGCGCATCATGCAGATCCTCTCGCGCCGCACGAAGAACAACCCGGTGCTGGTCGGCGAGCCGGGCGTGGGCAAGACCGCCGTGGTCGAGGGCCTCGCCCAGCGCATCACCGCCTCCGACGTTCCGGAGCTCCTGAAGAACAAGCAGATCTACACGCTCGACCTGGCCGCCCTGGTGGCCGGCTCGAAGTACCGCGGCGAGTTCGAGGAGCGGCTGAAGAAGGTGATGAAGGAGATCACCCAGCGCGGCGACATCATCCTGTTCATCGACGAGCTGCACAACCTGGTGGGCGCGGGCGCCGCCGAGGGCGCGATCGACGCGGCCTCGATCCTCAAGCCGGCGCTGGCCCGCGGCGAGCTGCAGACGATCGGTGCGACGACGCTCGACGAGTACCGCAAGTACCTGGAGCGCGACTCGGCGCTCGAGCGGCGCTTCCAGCAGATCCGCGTGGAGGAGCCCTCGATCGACCAGACCGTCGAGATCCTGCAGGGCCTGCGCGACCGCTACGAGCAGCACCACAAGGTCGAGATCACCGACGAGGCGTTGCGCGCCGCGTCCGAGCTCGCCGACCGCTACATCGCCGACCGGCAGCTGCCGGACAAGGCGATCGACCTCATCGACGAGGCCGCCTCGCGGATGCGCATCAAGTCGATGACCTCCCCGCCGATCTATCGGGAGCTCGAGGAGGACATCGAGCGCACGCGCCGCGAGAAGGAGTCGGCGATCGAGGCGCAGGAGTTCGAGAAGGCCGCCGCGCTGCGCGACGACGAGCGCAAGCTCACGACGAAGAAGCGCGAGCTCGAGGACCAGTGGCGCGCCGGCGGGGGCGAGGGGCCGCGTCCGGCGATCGGCGAGGAGGAGATCGCCGACATCGTCTCGATGTGGACCGGCATCCCCGTCTTCAAGCTGACCGAGGCCGAGACGGCCAAGCTCATGCGCATGGAGGAGGAGCTGCACAAGCGGGTCATCGGGCAGCACGCCGCCGTCGAGGTCATCTCGAAGGCGATCCGCCGTTCCCGCGCGGGGCTCAAGGACCCCAAGCGGCCGACCGGCTCGTTCGTCTTCCTCGGCCCCTCGGGCGTCGGCAAGACCGAGCTCGCCCGCACGCTCGCCGAGTTCCTGTTCGGCGACGAGGACGCGATGACGCGCATCGACATGTCCGAGTACATGGAGAAGCACGCCGTGTCGCGGCTCGTCGGCTCGCCTCCCGGCTACATCGGGTACGACGAGGGTGGCCAGCTCACCGAGGCCGTGCGGCGCAAGCCGTACTGCGTGCTCCTGCTCGACGAGATCGAGAAGGCGCACCCGGACGTCTTCAACATCCTCCTGCAGATCCTGGAGGACGGGCGCCTGACGGACTCCCAGGGCCGCACGGTGGACTTCCGCCACGCGATCGTGATCATGACGTCGAACATCGGTGCGCAGGAGATCGCGCGCAACACCCCGCTCGGCTTCGCCGTCAGCGAGGACGAGACGGGCATCACCTACGAGGACATGAAGACGCGGATCATGGGCGAGCTGAAGAAGGTCTTCCGCCCGGAGTTCCTGAACCGCATCGACGACGTGATCGTGTTCCACAAGCTCCAGAAGAGCGAGATCACGACGATCGTCGAACTGCTCCTGCGCCGCATCCGCTCGTCGCTCGCCGAGCGCGAGCTGCAGCTGGAGCTCAGCGACGGGGCGAAGGACTTCCTCGTCGAGAAGGGCTGGGACCCGTCGATGGGCGCCCGGCCGCTGCGTCGCGCGATCCAGCGCTACATCGAGGATCCGCTGGCCGACTTCGTCCTGCGCTCCGAGCTCCCGCCCGGTGCGACGGTCGTCGTCGACCCGGCCCCCGAGGGCGACGACCGCGACGTGATCCTCACCGTCGTCGAGCCGAAGAAGGTGCCGGCGGCCGTCGGTGGCGGCGAGGCGACCGACGAGGCGACCGGCCAGGACGCCTCGGACGCGACGCCCGGCCCGGCGCCGGAGGCGACCGACGAGGGCTAATTCTCAGGACGTACGCCGGCGGCGCGGGTCCGCCGTGCGCTGAAGCTGGACGAGGGCCGCCCCACAGGGCGGCCCTCGCTGTTCTCAGCCGGCCTTGAGAGGCCCCGACCGCGGGGGCGCGCCGGCTGCCGGGTCGCCGGTGGGCGATCCGAAGCGTGGTGAACCAATGGCGCAAGCGGCGCGCCGAAGGGCTGTGGACGGCAGAACATGTCGTTCTGAGGATCGGCAGCGGCGCCACGGACCTGATGAGCGGCGAAGCGAAGCGGACGAACGGTCGATTCCGCGCGCCTGGGGGCTGCGGCAGTACGGATCCCTTGCGATGGCATCGGCGCCGCCGACGTGATCGCACAGGATCCGGGCGTGGGCTGCCTCTAGTGTTGGCCGCATGCCCGACGAGGAGGAGCAGGTGGTCATCAAGGTCCGTGACTCCGGGCCCTACAAGGTGACGGGGCCGATCCGGCTGACCGACGCGGACGGCGTGGAGATCCCGCTTCCGGACGACGGGCGCGCGGTCGTCCTGTGCCGTTGTGGGCGCTCACGGACGACGCCGTTCTGCGACCGCTCCCACGCGTGCCGGCCGGCGGACACCGCGGTCGTCCATGCGGGCCTGCCGGCGCCCGAACAGGGTGCGCCGTTCCTGCCCGGGCCCGTGTTCGCCGCCCCCTTCCACTTCGAGGGGGACGGGGGCGACGGGGACGACGCGCCGTTCTACGGGCGCTACGCCAACCCGACGTGGGCGGGCTGGGAGTCCGCTCTCGGCGAGCTCGAGGGCGGCGAGGCCGTGGCCTTCGCCTCGGGCATGGCGGCCGCGAGCGCGGTCCTGCTGCCGCTCCTCGAGCCCGGGGACGTCCTCGTCGCGCCCTCGGACGGCTACTACACGCTGCGCACGCTCGCCGAGCGCCAGCTCGTCCCGCGCGGCGTCGAGGTGCGCTACGTGCCGACACGCGCCGACGCGGTGCGGGGCGCGCTCGAAGGGGCGACCCTCGTGTGGCTCGAGTCGCCCTCGAATCCGCTGCTCGACGTCCTCGACATCGCCGCGGTGGCCGCCGAGGCCCACGACGCCGGCGCGCTGGTCGCCGTGGACAACACGCTCGCCACGCCGTTGCGCCAGCGCCCGCTGGAGCTCGGGGCGGACTTCGCGATGGCGAGCGCCGCCAAGCAGCTCACCGGCCACAGCGACCTCGTGCTCGGCTACGTCGCCGCCGCGGAGCCCGAGCGCGCCGAGGCGCTGCGCACGTGGCGCACGACGACGGGTTCGATCCCCGGGCCGTTCGAGGTCTGGCTGGCCCACCGCTCGCTGGCGACCCTCGGCGTGCGCGTCGAACGCCAGGAGCGCAACGCGGCGGCGGTCGCGCAGCTCGTCGCCGATCGCGAGGACGTGCCCTGGAGCCGCTGGCCGGGGCTGGGCTGTGTCGTGTCGTTCGACCTCGCGGACGCGGACCGCGCCCGGCGCTTCCTCAGTGCCGCCAAGCTCGTCGCGGAGGCGACGAGCTTCGGTGGCGTGCACACGAGCGCCGAGCGCCGCGCGCGCTGGGGCGGCGACGACGTGTCGCCGGGCCTGATCCGCCTGAGCGTCGGCGTGGAGGATCGGCAGGACCTCCTCGCCGACATCGCCCGCGCGCTCGACGTTGCGGGCGCCTGAGGGTCCTCCCGCACAACCTGGCACGCGCGCGCTCAGTGGCGGCAACTGGTGTCGTATGTGGCTGCGTAGGGAGGTCCAACACGGTCAACGACGGAGGACTCTCCTGATGAACGTACCTACGACACCTCGACGCACCGCCCTGGGCCTGACGGCCGCGGGCGTCCTGACGCTGGCGCTGGCTCCCGCCGCCCTCGCCGCCACCCCCACCAACACCGCCAAGCTCAAGAAGGCCGGCGACACGGCCCTGACGCTCGACAAGGGCGCGGCAAAGGCCCTCAAGAGCCTCGGCGTGAAGGTCGCGCCGATCAGTCCCTCCAAGGTCAAGGGCGGCGCGGTCGCGTTCCCGATCACCAGCGGTGATGTTGATCCCAAGCTCGCCGACGGCGCGCTGATCAACCACTCCGGTGGCCTCACGTTCTCCGCCGGCAAGACGAAGGTGGCGCTGAAGAACTTCCGCATCCGGATCACCTCCTCGCAGGCGACGATCTCAGCGGCGGTCGGCACGAGCCGCGCCACGATCATCAACCTCGACACCTCGAAGGCGAAGATCACGCGCCCGGGCCTGAACCTGAAGATCGCGAACGTCGGCGTGAAGCTCAACGCCACCGGCGCCGGCGCGCTGAACAAGGCGTTCAAGGTCAAGGCGTTCAAGCCCGGCCTGAAGCTCGGCACCGCGGTCGTCAGCGCCCAGTTCGCGCAGTTCATCGTCGAAAGCGGCAACACGACGCTGACGCTCGACCCGGGCACGCTCGGCGCGATCACCGGCGCGGGGTTCGCCCCGGGGATCATCGCGCCGGCGACGCTCACCGGCGCCGTCGCCACCTACCCGATCGTCCCGTCGAAGATCGCGTCGGACCTGACCAGCGGGGTCATCACCCACTCGGGCGGCCTGTCGCTGACCAAGGGCGGCACGACGACGAGCGCGACGGACTTCGACATCAAGCTGTCGGCCAACCCGTCGCTCGCCGCGACCATCAACGGCGCGCCCGGGGCGAAGGTCGACATCCTGAACCTCGACCTGGCGGGGCTCAAGCAGACCGTCAGCGGTCAGACCGTGACCCTCGGGGGCGTCCTGGCCAAGGTCAACGCCACGCTCGCGGGCGCGCTCGGTCTGCCGGCGGCGGACGGCGCCACGCTCGGCACCGCCGTCGTGACGGCGAACATCAGGTAGCCGACCGCCGGTCCTGCGGGATCGGCGCCGGTTCGCAGTCCGAGGGCGGCCCACGGGCCGCCCTCGTTGCGTCCGGGGGCGAACGTACGCTCGTGCGATGGCCCGGCCCACCACCGTGTACGTCTGCTCGTCGTGTGCCCACGTCGCCGCCAAGTGGCACGGTCAGTGTCCCGGCTGCGAGGAGTGGAACACGATGGCGGAGGAGCGCGCGCCGGCGCGCTCCGCGTCGGCTGACGGTGGTCTGCGCGGCCGCCGCACGCCGGCCGCCCGCCCGATCCCGCTGCGGGAGATCAGCGCGGACCGCGCGCCGCGGATCGCCTGCGGGATCGGTGAACTCGACCGCCTGCTCGGCGGCGGCCTGGTGCCCGGTTCGCTGGTGCTGATCGGGGGCTCGCCGGGAATCGGCAAGTCGACGCTGACGACGATGGCGCTCGGCCTCCTGCAGGGCGCTGGCCGGCGCACCCTGTACGTCTCCGGCGAGGAGTCTGCGGGCCAGATCCGCCTGCGCGCCGAGCGCCTGGAGGCGGGCGCGGCACCTGGGGCGCTCGACATCCCGGTGCTCGCCGAGACCGACCTCGACGTCGTGCTCGCGACACTCGAGGCGCAGGCGCCGGAGGTCTGCGTCATCGACTCGGTGCAGACGCTCGCCGCCGCGGAGCTGTCCGGTGCGCCGGGAACCGTCGGCCAGGTTCGTGAGGTCGCCCACCGCCTGATGGCGGTCGCCAAGCGCACGGGCACCGCGGTCGTCCTCGTCGGCCACGTGACGAAGGACGGCGCCCTCGCCGGCCCGCGCGTGCTCGAGCACCTCGTCGACTGCGTGCTCCAGTTCGAGGGCGAGCGCGAGCGCACCTACCGCACGCTGCGCGCGCTGAAGAACCGCTTCGGCTCGACGAACGACGTCGGCGTCTTCGAGATGCGCGACGGCGGCCTCGTCGAGGTCCTGGACGCCAGCGCGCGGTTCGTCGGCGAGGCGACACGCGCCCCGGGCAGCGTCGTGCTGGCGGCGATGGAGGGCTCGCGGCCGCTGCTCGTGGAGGTCCAGGCGCTCGTCTCGCCCAGCGAGCTCGTGCCGCCGCGGCGCGTCGTCAACGGCATCGACCGCAACCGCCTCGCGCTGGTGCTCGCCGTGCTCGCGCGCCACGCCGGCGTCGGCACGGGGACGGCGGACGTCTTCGTCAACGTCGTCGGCGGCGTGCGCGTCGACGAGCCGGGCGCCGACCTGGCGATCGCCCTGGCCGTGGCGGGCGCCGCCAGGGGCGTCGTCCTTGGCGAAACGGACAGCCCGACCCCCGTCGCCGCCTTCGGCGAGATCGGCCTCACCGGCGAGCTGCGCTCGGTCGCACACCACGACCGACGGCGCGAGGAGGCCGAGAAGTTCGGCCTCGGGCAGATCATCTCGCCGGAGAGCGCGCCGACGCTGCGCGATGCCCTTCGCGCGGGCGCCCTGGGGCGCCGCGTGCACGCCGCCGCCTGATCCCGGCGAGGGGTCGCGTGCAACGCGTCCTGTGACGGCCCGTCCAACCCTCAACCCCTGGTAGAATCCTCTGTGATGGCGCACCGGAGCGGGGATGAACTGACCGATCTGGAGAGTCGCCAGGAGCCCCGTCTGGTCAAGTCGCTCGAGATGGTCGCGCCGGGGACGGCGCTCCGCGAAGGGGTCGACAACATCGTCCACGCTCGCACCGGCGCCCTCGTCGTCGTGGGCGACCCGGAGGAGCTGAGCTTCCTCTTCTCCGGCGGCATCAAGCTCGACATCGACTACTCGCCCGCCTACCTCTACCAGGTGGCGAAGATGGACGGCGCGATCGTGCTGAACGCGAACGCGACGAAGATCACGATGGCGAACGTCCAGCTGATCCCGGACCCCACGATCCTCTCGCTGGAGACCGGCACGCGCCACCGCACGGGCGAGCGCGTCAGCAAGCAGACCGACGCGCTCGTGATCGCGATCTCCCAGCGGCGCGAGATCGTCTCGCTCTACGTCGACGGCGCGAAGTACATCCTCGAGGACATCCCGACGGTGCTCGCGAAGGCCAACCAGGCGCTCGCGACGCTCGACAAGTACCGCGTGCGCCTCGACCAGGTCTCGACGCGCCTGACGGCGCTCGAGTTCGAGGGCGGCGCCACCCTGCACGACGTCCTGACCGTGCTCCAGCGCTCGGAGCTCGTGACGCGCATGGCCGTCGAGATCGAGCGCTACATCGTCGAGCTCGGCACCGAGGGCCGGCTGATCGAGATGCAGCTCGAGGAGACGATGGTCGGCACCGCCGCCGACAAGGCCGCGCTGGTGCACGACTACCTCGCCGAGGACGGCGACGAGGCGTTCGCCCAGGCGCTCGACCAGCTCGGGCGGCTGCCCCACCAGGATCTGCTCGACTTCGGGCGGCTCGCCGAGCTGCTCGGGTACGACCGCAAGCTCAACACCCTCGACTACCCCGTGTCACCGCGCGGCTACCGGATCCTGGGGCGCATCCCGCGCCTGCCGAAGATCGTGGTCGCCAACATCGTGGCCGCGACCGGCGGGCTGGACGACCTGCTCGCCGGGAACGACGGGGAGCTCGAGGGCATCGAGGGCGTCGGAGAGATCCGCGCCAAGGACATCCGCGAGGGTCTGCGGCGTCTGCAGGAGATCAATCTCGTGGATCGATACCTGCAGACATGAACGACACGTGTGCTGATGGGACGGACCGGGCACGCACGCCCGGCCGATGACAAGGGAGGACACCATTTCCGAGGAGCAGGAAGACCTCAACATCGAGGACCTCGAACTGCCCGTGCTCGAGCACATCGAGTTCGAGTGCGGTGACAACGTCGTGTATCCGCATCACGGCGCCGGCAAGGTCCTCAAGAAGGAAGCCAAGACGATGTTCGGTCAGGAGCGGATCTACCTGACCATCAAGATCCTCCACAACGACATGACCGTCATGGTCCCGTCGGAGAACGCCGCAAAGGCGGGCCTTCGCCGTGTGATAGACGAAGAGACCGTCCTCAAGGTGCTGGCCGTCCTCTCGGACGACGTCTCGGAGATGCCGAAGAACTGGAACCGGCGCTTCAAGCACAACCGCGACAAGATCAAGACGGGCGACATCTACGAGCTCGCCGAGGTCGTGCGCAACCTCGCCGTGCGCGAGCATCAGAAGGGCCTCTCGACCGGCGAGAAGCAGATGTTCACGCGGGCGAAGAAGATCCTCGCCTCAGAGCTGATGTACGCGCTGGACATGGACGAGACGGAGGCCGAGGAGCACCTCGACAACCTGCTCGCCGAGTCCGCCGGCGCGAAGGTCGCCTCGTAGATTCGCCGTGCCGGCGGTCGCGTTGGTCGTGGCCGCCGGACGCGGCGAGCGCCTGGGCTCCGACGGGCCCAAGGCGCTCGTCCCGCTCGCCGGGCGCCCGATGCTGCAGTGGAGCATCGCGGCGCTGCAGCGGGCCCCCGGGATCGAGCGGATCGTCGTCGCGCTGCCCGAGGGCGTCGCGGCGCCGGAGGGCTGCATCGGCGTCGCCGGCGGGGCCGAGCGCTCCCACTCGGTGCGCAACGCGCTCGCCGCGGCCGGCACGGACGCGGACGTGATCCTCGTCCACGACGCCGCCCGCCCGCTGCTGAGTGCGGAGCTCGTCGCCGCATGCCTGGCCGCGCTGGACTCAGGCGGGGGCTGGGACGCGGCGATCGCCGCCGCGCCCGTGACGGACACGATCAAGCGCGCGCCCGACGGGCTCGCGGTGCACGAGACGCTCGTGCGCTCGGAGCTGTGGGCCGTGCAGACGCCGCAGGTCTTCCGCCGGACGGCGCTCGAGCGGGCCCTCGCGCGCCCGGACGCCGAGCTCGCGGCGGCGACCGACGACGCGATGCTCGTCGAGCGCGACGGCGGGCGCGTGCGCGTCGTGAAGGCCCCGCGCGAGAACCTGAAGGTCACGACATCCGTGGACCTGGCGCTCGCCGAGCTGCTGCTCGGCCGCGGCGCCGGCGGCTGACGCTGCTTGAATCAGCGGCGTGCTGACCGACTACCACGTCCACCTGCGGCCCGACACGGCCGACGCGGTGCCCGAGCGCTACTTCACCGCCGCCAACGCCGAGCGCTACCGCGAGGCGGCCACCGAGCGCGGGATCGGCGAGCTCGGCGTCAGCGAGCACATCTACCGCTTCAGCGAGGCGCTGAGCATCTGGGACAACGGCCTGTGGCGCGAGTTCGCGCACGACGACGTCGACGCCTACTGCGCCTTCGTGCGCGAGGAGACCGACCTGCGCCTGGGGATCGAGGCCGACTTCGTGCCCGGACGCGAGGACCGCGTCGCGAGCTTCCTGGAGGCGCGCGAGTGGGACTACGTCGTCGGCTCGATCCACTTCGTCGGCGAGGGCGCGCTCGACCACGAGGACTACGACATCTGGGGCATGGGCCAGGGCCCGGAGAAGGTGTGGACCACGTATTTCGCCTGGCTGGGCGAGCTCGCCCGCACCGGCATGTACGACATCCTCGCCCACCCCGATCTCGTGAAGCACTGGGGCCGGCGGCGGCCGTTCCCCGACGGGGACCTGCGCCGCTTCTACGAGCTCGCGATGGATGGGATCGCCGAGTCGCAGATCGCGATCGAGGTCTCCACCGCCGGGCTGCGCAAGCCGGTCGGCGAGCTCTATCCCTCTGCGGCCTTCCTGGAGATGTGCCTGGACGCCGGCTGCCCCGTCGCGCTCTCCAGCGATGCTCACACGCCTGAGCAGCTCGGCTTCGGCTACGAGCAGGCGCTCGCCTATCTCGCCGATCTGGGCGTGAGCGAGCTCGCCACATTCGATCGTCGCGAGCGCCGTCTCGAGCCGATCGGGGCGCTGGCATGAGCGTGCGCACGGGCATCGGCTGGGACTCGCACCGGCTCGTCGCGGGGCGCCCGCTGATCCTCGGCGGCGTGCGCTTCGAGCATGAGCTGGGCCTCGACGGGCACTCCGACGCCGACGTCCTCACGCACGCCGTCATGGACGCCCTGCTCGGCGCGGCGGGGCTCGACGACATCGGGGTCCATTTCCCCGACACCGACGGGCGCTACCACGGCGCCGACTCGGTCGCCCTGCTCGGCGTCGTCGTCGGGATGGTGCACGAGCGCGGCCTGGCGATCGTCAACGTCGACACGACGATCATGATGGAGCGCCCGAAGGTGGGCGCTCGGCGCGCCGAGGTGCGCGAGCGGCTCGCCGCGGCGCTCGGCATCGAGGCCGGGCGCGTGAACGTCAAGGCGTCGACCGGTGAGGGCATCGGGTTCGTCGGCCGCCAGGAGGGCGTCGCCGCGCTGGCCGTCGCGACCCTGAGCGAGCGCTGACGTGCACGGCGACGAGCTCGTCGCCCTCGCGCTGCTGGTCGCCGTCATGGCGCTGCTGGTCGGCGCCTACCGCACGAGCGTCCCGTACCCGATCCTGCTCGTCGTCGGGAGCGCGCTGATCGCGCTGATCCCCGGGATGCCGAAGGTCGACGTCGACCCGAACATCATCCTCGTGGTCGCGCTGCCGCCGCTGCTCTACTCGGCGGCGTTCTTCACCTCGCTGCACGACCTGCGGCGCAACATCCAGCCGATCGGCCTGTTGGCGATCGGCCTCGTCGTCGTCACGACGCTCGCGATCGGCGTCGTCGCCCACGTCGTCGTCGGCCTGCCCTGGAGCGTGGCGTTCGTGCTGGGGGCCGTCGTCTCGCCGACCGACCCCGTCGCGGCGACCGAGATCGCCGGGCGCCTCGGCGCGCCGCAGCGCTACGTCGCGATCGTGGAGGGGGAGAGCCTGCTGAACGACGCCACCGGCCTGGTCGTCTACCGGATCGCGGTCGTCGCGGTGATCAGCGGCTCGTTCTCGCTGGCCCACGGCGCGCTGGACTTCGTCGTCGGCGCGGGCGTCGGCATCCTCATCGGCGTGGCGGTCGGGTTCCTGATCGCCGAGCTGCGCCGGCGCATCGAGGACGCCCCGACCGAGATCACGATCTCGCTGCTGACCCCGTACTTCGCCTATCTGCCCGCCGAGGCGCTCGGCGTCTCGGCTGTGACGGCGGCCGTCACCGCCGGCATCTACCTCGGCTGGCGCGCGCCGGAGCTCATCGCCCCGCAGACGCGCATCCAGGCCTACTCGTTCTGGGAGATCATCGTCTTCGTGCTGAACTCGGCCCTGTTCGTCGTGATCGGGCTGCAGCTGCGCACGATCCTCGACGGGCTCAGCGGCTCGTCCCCGGCGAAGCTCGCGGGGGACGCCGTCGTCGTCCTCCTGGCGGTGATCGTCGTGCGCTTCCTCTGGGTGTACCCGGCGACCTATCTGCCGCGCAGGCTGTCCCGGCGCGTGCGTGCGCGGGAGCCCGCGCCGAAGGCCGAGAACGTGTTCCTCGTCGCGTTCACCGGCATGCGCGGCGCCGTCTCGCTGGCGGCGGCGCTCGCCATCCCGCGCGCGCTCGACTCCGGGGCGCCGTTCCCCGACCGCGACCTCGTGCTGTTCCTCGTCTACGCGGTGATCCTCGGCACGCTGCTGATCCAGGGCCTGTCGCTCCCGTCGATCATCGAGCGCCTGGGCCTGGGCGGCGACAGCGACGAGGACCGCGAGCTGCGCGCGCGGATCCTCGCCGCGCAGGCCGCGATCGGGCGCCTGGACGAGCTCGCGGGGGAGGACTGGGTGCGCGACGACTCGGCGCAGCGCATGCGCGGTCTCTACGAGTTCCGCCTGCGGCGCTTCGCGGCGCGGCTGGACATCGAGGACGACGGGAGCATCGAGGAGGGCTCGCAGGCCTACCAGCGCCTGCGCCGCGAGGCGCTCGAGGCCGAGCGCGGCGAGTTGCTGCGCCTGCGCCGCGCCGGGGAGATCTCCGAGGAAGCGATGCGCCGCGTCGAGCGCGACCTCGACCTCGAGGATGCGCGGCTGGAGATCTAATGCGTAGATTGGGGCGCGTGCGCGAGATCCGCCTTCATGACACCCGTCGCGGCGAGGTCGCCGTGCTCGAGCCGCGGACGCCCGGCCGGGTCGGGATCTACGCCTGCGGCCCGACCGTCTACAGCCGGATCCACATCGGCAACGCGCGGCCGTTCGTCGTCTACTCGCTGCTGAAGCGGTTCCTCCAGCACGAGGGCTACGAGGTCGAGTTCGTCGCGAACGTCACCGACGTCAACGACAAGATCTACGACGCGGCTGCCCGCGCGCAGCCGCCCGTGCCGAGCGCCCGGCTGGCGGCCGAGATGACCGCCGCCTACCTCGCCGACACCGACGGACTCGGGCTCGGGCGGCCCGACCACGAGCCGCTGGCCGGCGAGACGATGGGCCCGATCGTCGACCTGATCCAGGCGCTGATCGACAACGGCAGCGCCTACGCTGCCGAGGGCGACGTCTACTTCCGCGTGCGCAGCGACCCGCGCTACGGCGAGCTCTCGCACCGCGCGATCGACGACATGGACCAGGGCGAGGGCATCGAGGGCGCCGGGCGCAAGGAGGATCCGCTCGACTTCGCGCTCTGGAAGGCGCAGAAGCCGGGGGAGGACACCGCCTGGGATGCACCGTGGGGCCGCGGGCGCCCCGGCTGGCACATCGAGTGCTCGGCGATGGCCGAGGACCTCCTGGGGGTCGGCCTCGACATCCACGGCGGCGGCAACGACCTCGTCTTCCCACATCACGAGAACGAGGCGGCGCAGACGCGGATGGGGCGCGGGGAGGAGCTCGCGCGGATCTGGATGCACAACGGGATGCTCCAGCTCTCCGGCGAGAAGATGGCCAAGAGCGTCGGGAACATCGCCTCGCTTGCCGAGGTGCTCGACGCATGGGGCCGCGATGCGGTGGTCCTCTTCTTCTCCACGGCGCACTACCGCCAGCCGATCCGCTTCTCCGACGAGGCGCTGACGCAGGCGCAGGCGAGCGTGCGGCGCATCCGCGAGGCGGGCCGGCGCCTGACGCCCGGCCCGTCACCGGAGGACCTCGAACCGCTGCGCGAGCGCTTCTTCGCCGCGCTGGCCGACGACTTCAACACCCCGCGCGCGCTCGCCGCGCTCTACGACTGGATCGGCGAGGCGAACAAGCGCGAGGGGGTCGGCGACGCCCACGCACGCGAGATGCTCGGCGTCCTGGGGCTCGAGAACCTGCTCGACGCGGCCGCCGACGTCCCGGACGCCGAGGCGCAGGCGCTGCTGGAGGCGCGCGAGGCAGCGCGCGCGGGACGTGACTGGCCCGAGGCCGACCGGCTGCGCGACGCGCTCGGCGCGCTCGGCTGGGAGGTCCGCGACGCGGCGGACGGGCCCGAGCTCGTGCGGCCGTGATCCTCTACGGGCGCAACGCGGTCCACGAGGCGCTGCGCGCGCGCCGGCGGCGCGTGCACGAGGTCTGGGCGACCGGGGGCGCCGCGCGCGAGCCCTGGCTCGGCGGGCCGGACGCCCCCCGGGTCCACGTCGCCACCGCCCAGGAGATCGCCGAGCGGGCCGGCTCCGACGGTCACCAGGGCATCTGCGCCCGCGCCGACGGCTACCACTACGCCGGCGCGCCCGAGCTGCTGCGCGCGCAGGCGCCGCTGATCGTCGCGCTCGACGAGGTGCAGGACCCGCAGAACCTCGGCGCGATCTGCCGCACGGCCGAGGGCGTCGGCGCCACCGGCGTCGTCATCCCCGAGCGCCGCGCCGCCGAGGTCACCCCCGCCGTCTGCAAGGCCTCGGCCGGCGCCGTCGAGTGGCTGCCGATCGCGCGCGTGCGCAATCTCGCCGACTTCCTGGGGGACGCCAAGAGCGCAGGCTGCTGGTGCTACGGCGCCGCCGCGGGTCCCGATTCGATCCCGTACCTGGAGCCCGACTGGACCGGCGGGGTGGTCCTCGTGCTCGGCGCTGAGGGCAAGGGGCTGCGCCCGCGCGTGGCCGGCGCGTGCGACGGACTCGTGGCGCTCCCGCTGCGCGGAGAGCTCGATTCCCTGAACGTCAGCGCCGCCGCCGCAGCGCTGCTGTACGGAATCTTGCATCGCCGGGTTGACAGCGCTTCATAACTGTGGGATAAACCCCGCGACTTGAGGGTCAACCTCAGGTCGAGAAAAACCTAGCTTCACCGTTCGCAGTTGGCGCCAGGGGAGGAGTGCGCCACTGAGCTCGTCCAACGTTGTCCCTGCACAGGGACCGAAAGGATCGCTCGTGGCCCGTCTTTCCACTTCCTCTCAAGGTCAGGTTCAGGTCGATGACGGCTACCTGATCGCACTCGCCAAGACCGGCGACCCCACGGCCTACGATCGGCTGATCCGCCGGTACTACGGCTTCGTCCGCCTCAAGGCCTCGTCGTACTTCCTCGCCGGTGGCGACAGCGACGACCTGATCCAGGAGGGCCTGGTCGGTCTCTACAAGGCGATCCGCGACTACCGGACCGACCGCGAGTCGAGCTTCCGCAACTTCGCGGAGCTCTGCATCACACGCCAGATCATCACCGCGGTGAAGACGGCCACGCGCAACAAGCATGTGCCGCTGAACCAGTACGTCTCGTTCGCCTCGACGCCCGCGGGCGCCAGCGACGGCGAGCCGACGCTCGACGAGATCCTGCCCGGTTCGACCGTGCACGACCCGGTCAACCAGGTGATCTCCTCCGAGGAGCTGCGCTCGATGGTCGCGTGCCTGTCGACGACGCTCTCCGAGCTCGAGTCGCGCGTCCTGTCGCTCTACCTCGACGGCCGCTCCTACGAGGGCATCGGCGAGCTGATCGGCTGCGACACGAAGACGGTCGACAACGCGCTCCAGCGCGTCAAGCGCAAGGTCGGCGCGCACCTCGCATCACGCAACGTGGTGCTGTAGGCGGCTCAGCCGGGCTTCTCGATCAGCGCGCGCAGCAGCCGGTCCAGCAACGGGCGGTTGCGCGCCGCGACATCCGCCCGCGGCCGGGTGATCTCCTCGAGCCGCAGGCCGTCGATCAGCGCCGCGAGGATGTGGGCATCCGCGCGTGGCTGCGGCGATCCGGCCCGCTCGAGCGCCCTCGCGCTCAGCTCCTGCACCGCGTGGCCCCACTCCTCGTGGGCGGCCTCGAGCTCCGGGCTGCGCTCGGACTCCAGCTGCAGCTCGTAGCCGGCGCGCACGACCAGCCACTCGTCGGCCAGCTGCTCGTCGAGCCACGCGGTCAGCAGGTCGACGAGCGAGTCGATGTCGTGGACGTTCGCCAGCGCGGCGGTCGTCGTGGCCTCCACGCGCGCGATCTCGTTCGCCGCGACCTGGCGCAGCGCCGCGTCGACGATCTCGTCCTTGGAGGCGAAGTGGTAGGTGGTGGAGGAGAGCGAGACACCCGCCTCCTCGGCCACCGCGCGATGCGTGACGGCGGCCGGGCCGCCGCGGCCGATGATGCGGATCGTGGCCTCGACGATCGACGCGCGGATCTCCTCTGCGGGTGCGCGGCGAGCGGGGCGTCGGCTCGCCGTCCGTGGCGAGGTGGTGGCGTCGGGCTGGGTCATATGGCGCACGCGTAACTTCCTGCCGGTACGTTTGTACCGTAGAAGCTTGTCCTGGTACGTTTGTACCGCATTTGGACGGGCGCGTCCAATGCGCGGATGGACCGCGCAGCGGCTCCTGCGACTCACGGACATCTACATGGCTGACACACCGGATCCCCTCGACACCCTGCACGGCGTAGGTCGCCGCGACTTCCTCGCGGTCGGCGCGGGCGCCATCCTCTGCACGATCGGCGGCAAGAAGGTCGCGCTGACCAGGCCCGGCGACGCCGCGAAGGCCGACGCCGCCGCCGCGATGGTGGTGCGCCCCAAGGGCGTCTCCCCGAAGAAGCCCATCGCGGGCGTCCCGGGCGCCGACCCCGTCGACAAGCTGACCTTCGAGACGCCCGGGCCGCAGCCCGGCTGCGACGTCATCGAGTACTGGATCCAGGCGACCGCCGCACTGTGGGACGTCATCCCCTCACGCCCGCGCCGCGACCAGTGGCACGGCATGAACCTGCCGGGGCCGAGCGTCTTCCGCGCCTTCGTCTACCAGGAGATGACCGCCGGCTTCGCCGAGCCCAAGGGCCCGGCGGCGATCCCCGGTCCGATCCTCCAGGCCCGCGTCGGCGACGTCATCAAGGTCCACTTCCGCAACGGCCTGCCGGCGAAGAGCAACCAGGCCGTCACGATGCACCCGCACGGCGTCCGCTACAACCCGGAGTACGACGCGGCGTTCATGGGCGACTTCACCCGTGCCGGCGGCTTCATCGCCCCGGGCGAGGAGTTCACCTACACGTGGGAGTGCCTGCCCGAGTCGGTCGGCGTCTGGCCCTACCACGATCACGGCCCGAATCACACGCTCAACAGCTTCCGCGGAATGTTCGGCGCACTGATCGTCCGCGAGCGCGACGCCAAGGTGCCCGACGTGGAGGAGGTGCTCTTCTTCCACCAGATGGCCCCGCCGATCACCGGCCTGCCGGCCAACTACCAGGCGATCAACGGCCGCGCCTATGCCGGCAACACCCCGACGATCCGCTCGAAGGTGGGGCAGGACGTCGCCATCCACGTCATCGGGATGGACAACAACTTCCACGACTTCCACATCCACGGTCACCGCTGGAAGAAGGACGGCACCGGCATCTTCACGGACGTCCCGTCGGTCGGGCCCAACGAGACGGTGACCGCACGCTTCACCGAGGACAACCCCGGGCGGTGGCTCTACCACTGCCACGTCTTCTCGCACATGGACGCCGGCATGGCCGGTTGGTACATCGTCGAGCCGTAGTTCACCCTGAGGAGAGGAACTCCCCGTGTCATCAACCCGCAAGAGCGTCGCAGCGCTGGCGATCACGTCGATCGCCCTGCTGTCGACCGCCGGCGTCGCCGGCGCCGCGCACATCAGCGCGAACAGCTACCCGCCGCCGAAGAACCCCACCATCCCCTCGACCGCGCCCAAGGGCCCGTTCAAGACGCGCACCGTCTGCGCCAAGGGCTGCAGCTTCAAGACGATCCAGTCCGCGGTCAACGCCTCCAAGGCCGGCGACACGGTCAAGGTCAAGGCCGGCACCTACAAGGAGCGCGTCGTCATCAAGGGGAAGGGCAAGGCCTTCCTGAAGCTCATCGGCGACCCGCGCAGCCCCGGGAAGGTGCTGCTCGAGGGCAAGGGCTCCAAGCCCGCCACGCTGCCGAACAACGGCGTGACGATCAACGGTGCCGACAAGGTGACGGTCAACGGCTTCACCGCCCGTGACTACTCCGGCTACGGCTTCTTCGTCGTCAACAACAACGGCTACCTGCTGACGAACCTCGTCGCGAAGTTCGTCGGCGTCTACGGCATCTACGCGTTCAACTCGGTCGGCGGCACGATGTCGAACTCGACCGCCGCGTGGAACAACGACTCGGGCTTCTACATCGGCCAGACGCCGCCGCAGACCAAGCCGGTCCGCTCCTACGTGCGCAACGTGACCGCCTACGGCAACGTCCTCGGCTTCTCGGGAACGAACAGCAAGTACGTGACGATCACGCAGTCGCGCTGGTTCAACAACGGCCTGGGCATCGTCCCGAACGCGCTGGACTCCGAGAAGTACGCGCCGCCGGAGCAGAACGTCATCACCGACAACGACGTGTTCTTCAACAACTGGGACTACTTCGCGGGGGCCCCGTTCAAGCTGCGCGCCAGCGCGACGGACATTCCGTACCCGGTCGGCACCGGCATCCTGCTGTTCGGCGGCCGCAACACCGAGGTGTCCAAGAACCGCGTCTACGGCAACTACCTGATGGGGATCGGCGCGATCCAGCAGCTGCTGCTCAAGCAGGCGGACGCCAAGGACCTCATCGGCAACCGCATCATGAACAACGTGTTCGGCAACGACGGCAGGAACACCAACGGCCGCGACCTGTTCTACGACGGCAACGGCAGCAACAACTGCATCGGCCCGAACACCGGGGTGCAGGTCACCGTGCCGGCCGATGCCTCGACGTTCGCGCCGTGCCCGTTCACCGGGACGAACGCGTTCAGCTCTGACGCACAGGGCCAGGCCGTCAACTGGACGGTCACCGATCCGACGCACGAGGCGTTCTGGATCAAGAACCCCCAGGCCGCGATCCCCGGCGTCACGCCGCTGGAGCACTGGACGACGTCGATCGGAGTGAAGTGACCTCAAGGACGAAGTCGCTCGCCCTCCTGGCCCTGACGGGCATCGCGGCACTCGCCGCGGTGCCCGCGCAGGCCGGGACCAGCGCGAAGCGCAAGCCACAGAAGAAGACCGTCACGGTCAACGACAACTACTACGGGCCGACGAAGCTGACCGTCAACAACGGTTCCACGATCTCGTGGGACTGGACCGACACGACGGCGGACATCCACGACGTGAAGCTCGTCTCGGCGCCCAAGGGCGTCAAGCAGTTCCAGTCGGGCGAGGGCTCGGCGGGCTACCTCTACAAGAAGAAGCTCACCAAGCCCGGCGTCTACAAGTTCATCTGCACCTTCCACGAATCGGACGGCATGAAAATGACGATCACGGTGCGCAAGTGATGCGCGCACTCACCATCGCGGGGACGACGCTCGTCGCCGCGCTCTCCATCAGTCCCGTCGCGAACGCCGCGAGCGGCTACCCCGCGCCGAAGAACCCGCTGACCCCGTCGTCGGCGCCCAAGGGCCCGTTCAAGACGCGCACGGTCTGCAAGAAGGGCTGCGCCTTCAGCTCGATTCAGAAGGCCGTCAACGCCTCGAAGGCCGGCGACACGATCAAGGTCAAGCCCGGCACCTACCGCGAGCGCGTGGTCGTCAAGGGCCCGTCGAAGCGCTACCTGAAGATCATCGGCGATCCGAAGAAGCCCGGCAGCGTGATCCTCAGCGGCAAGAACTCCACGCCGCGCACGCTCCCGAACAACGGCATCAGCGTCAACGGCGCCGACAACGTCACGATCAACGGCCTGGCCGCGTACGACTACAACGGCTACGGCTTCTTCGCCGTCAACGTCAACGGGTACCTGTACACGAACCTGATCGCCAAGCGCGACGGCGTCTACGGGGTCTACGCGTTCAACTCCGTCGGCGGGACGATCTCCAACTCGACGGCCGCGTGGAACAACGACTCGGGCTTCTACATCGGCCAGACGCCGGTGCAGACCAAGCCCAAGCGCTCGTACATCACGAACGTCGTCTCGTACGGCAATCAGCTCGGCTACTCGGGCACGAACATGCGCTACGTGACGATCACGAAGTCGAAGTGGTTCAACAACGGCATCGGGCTCGTCCCGAACGCGCTGGACTCCGAGAAGTTCGCGCCGCCGGAGAAGAACGTCATCAGTGACAACGACATCTTCTGGAACAACTACAACTACTACGCCGGATCCCCGTGGAAGATCGCGGGCACGTCGACGGGGACGAACTTCCCGGTCGGCATCGGGGTGCTGCTGTTCGGCGGCCGCGAGAACCGGGTCGAGAACAACCGGATCTGGGGCAACTACACCGCCGGCGTCGGCGGCCTGCAGCAGGCGCTGCTCAAGCAGGTCGACGCGCAGGAGCTCGTGGGCAACATCGTCCGCGGCAACGACTACTCCAACGGCGGCAAGAACCCCAACGGTCGCGACCTGTTCTACGACGGCGACGGGAAGAACAACTGCTTCGACCCGACCGGCACGACGAACAACGAGCCGACCGACAACCGCACGCTCGTCGCGTGCGGCCCCGAGGGCTACACCGGCCCGAACCTCTACAGCGGCGTCGGCCTGGCGGGCGGCAAGTCCGACCTCAACGCGCTGCTGACGGGCAACCCGGAGTTCGCGACGGGCGCAAGCTGGTCGCTGAGCATCGACAAGGCCAAGCCGGAGACGGCCGAGGCGATGTGGATCAAGCCCGCCCAGGCGCCGATCCCCGGTTACACGATGATGGAGCGCTGGACGAAGGCGATCGGGGCCAACTGATCGACGGCGTCTGACGCGCAGGGCCGACGGGGCGTCTTCGGGCGCCCCGTCGTCGTTCTGGCGGCGTTCTGGTCGGCCGGCGCGCGACATCGGCGGCGGGGGCGGCAATTCGCCCGCCGGGCGAACGGCCGGAGCTCCCCCGCACCCACGTCGCCCGCCGGCGAGCGTGCGCCGACCGCTACCTCGCGAACGGCAGCACGGCGAACGCGATCACCGCGTAGTGCGCGCCGGCGGCGCCGGTGACGAGCGTGTGGAAGATCTCGTGGTAGCCGAAGGTCTGCGGGCGCGGGTCCGGCCGCCCGGTCGCGTAGATCACGGCGCCCGTCGTGTAGAGCGCGCCGCCGAGCGCGAGGCCGAGGACCGGCAGCCAGCCCAGGCTCGTCCAGAGCTCGGGCACCGTGACGACGGCGACCATCCCGAGCGTCACGTAGACGATCGCCGAGACCCACTTGGGTGCGTTCACCCAGGCCAGGCTCAGCACGACGCCCGCGAGCGCGCCGCCCCAGACGACGGCGAGGATCGTCGTCGCCAGCGCGCCCTGCAGGACCAGCAGCGCGAACGGGGTGAAGGTGGCGGCGATGAAGACGAAGATCATCGAGTGGTCCAGCCGGCGCATCCAGGCGCGCCCCTTGGGGGCCCAGTCGTGACGGTGGTAGAGCGCGCTGACCCCGAACAGGCCGCAGATCCCCAGCGCGTAGATCGACGTGGCGAGGCGCTCGCGCCCGCTGGATGCGGCGACGAGGATCGCGCCGAGCAGGATCGCCGTCCAGAACGCGTATTCGTGGATGACGCCGCGCAGCCGCGGCTTGACCTTCGCGACGACCGCCGCCGCGCGGTCGGCGGCCTCGGCGGCGCCCAGCCTGGCGGCCTCGACGCCGCGCGCCGCGGCGTCCTGTGCGGCCTCGACCCGGCGCGTGGCCGCGTCCTGGGCCACCTCGACGCCGCGGGCAGCCGCCTCCTGGCCGCGCTGAACGGCGTCGACAGCCTGATCTCGCATGCGCTCGACGCGCTCGGTCATCGACGGAGCGTACTCCGGTCGCCCGCCGCCGCAAGCCGTCTCGACGGGAAGGCCGGCCGACGCTGGGGAGGCCTCAGCCGCCGTAGGCGCCGTGCAGCAGCGCCATCATCGTGCCGGCGCCACCCGAGGGCGTCCCGCTCGCGTCGGAGAAGCCGATCTCCAGGTGCGGGCCGGTCGAGATCCCGACGATGCCGGCCCCGACCTCGCCGATGACCTGGCCTGCGCCCACGTGGGTGCCGATCGCGACGGCGTTCCCCGGGCCGGCGTGCCCGTAGTAGACGTAGCGGCCGTCGTCGAGGTGCAGCACCGGCGCCCACGCGCCGAAGCCGCCGATCCCGTGGAGCACGACGGTGCCCGAGCCGACCGCGAGCAGCGGCGTGTGCCCGGGGGCCGAGATGTCGACGCCCTGGTCGAGCGACCAGGTGCCCGGCGGCGATGCGGCGCCCGCGGACATCGGGAAGACGAAGCCGCCGCCGCGCAGCAGGTTGCCGGGCGAGGCCGGCGTGCCGGAGTTCTGCTGCACGGCCGCCGCCTGGCGCCGTTGCACCGCGGCGAGCTGGGCGCGCAGCCGCGACTCCTGCGCACGCACGCCGGCGAGCGCCGCGGACGTGCGGTTGCGCGCGCTCAGCAGCGGGGCGCGGCGGCGCAGCAGCGCAAGGCGCAGCGTGTCGATGCGGTTGCGCGCAGCGAGCATCGCGGTCGTGCGCTGCTGCGCGTCCGCCTCCAGGTTGCCCAGCAGCGTGGCCTGTGCGATGACCTGCGTGCGCGCGCGCTTGTCGGCGCCGAGGATGCGTGTGTTGCGGTCCTGCACGTCGCGCAGGAAGGTCGCGGTGTCGAGCAGGTCGGCGAAGCCGTGCGCACTCAGCACGACGCTGATGAGGTCGGGCCGGTTGCCCTCGTACTGGCCGACGAGGTTCGCGGTCAGCGCGACGTTCGCACGCTCCAGCGCCTGCTCGAGCCGCACGAGCCGCGCCCGCGCCGCGCGCAGGCGGCCCTGGAGCGCGGCGACGCGCGCCTGCTCGGCGACGAGCGCCGCCTGCTCACGATCCAGGCGCGCCTGCACCTGGTCGATCGAGCCCTGGACGGCGGCGACGCGCCGGTCCTGCGCTGCGAGCGTCTGCTGCAGGCGCTGCGCGGCCGCGTGCTTGGAGGCGACCGACGGAGCCGACTGGCCGCGGGCGGCGCCCGGCAACGCGGCGAGCAGGCCCGCCAGGGCGCAGACGACCATGGCGCGAGCCCGCATACCTCCAGTGTCCCGCTCGCGGGGCCCGCGTGCGACAGGTGCCACGGCACTTGCAGCGCGCCACCGCGTCGCTACTGTCCCATCCCGCAGCGCCGGAGTAGCTCAGCTGGCCAGAGCAACCGCCTTGTAAGCGGTAGGAAAGGCCCGTATCTAAGCCAGATACGGGCCTTTCGCGTTCCCGGATGCGTTCGGATCGGGGCGGATCGTGCCCTAACTGGCAAGCCGGCGGGCTCCTTGCCAGATGGGCTTTCATCGTCGCGCCGGACAGTCGAATCCGGCTAGGTTCGCGCGATGCTGCGACTTCGGGGGAGGGTGGCGGTCGTCGTCGCTGTAGCGTCCGCTGCAGCGCTTACGACTTCAGTGTCGGACGGTTATGCATCGTCGGGCGGGACGATCGCCGCCGCCGCCGCGGATGCCACATGGACAACCGGGACGGCCTCGTTCTCGGCCACGATCGACACGGACATATGCACCGGGCAGCCGTTCAGTTTTGGCGGGAGCATGCTGCCCGCAACCTGCAACTGGACCGCCATCGCGTGGGTCCGACCCACCGCACTCGGATCATGCCCGCAGAACCCGTTTGACCCCCAGCCGTCGGGAACCTGGCACAACGTCTGGGCTTCGAGCAAGCAGACGCAGACGGGGACCGTGTCGTCGAACGGACCGGTGTCGTTCGGGTTGTTCTCGGGTGTGTCGCCGGTGAGCGTCTGTCTCTACATGGTTCGGTCCGACGTTCCGTCCCCGACCACTGGCGGATTTGTGTTCTCGGTTCTCGCCGGGGCGGTGCTAACGGTGCCACCGCCCGTGACCCCACCGACGCCGCCCGCAACCCCGTCTCCTGCGCCGGATAGCACGCCGGCGGCTTCGCCGCCGATGAGCCTCTCGGTCGCTAAGAGGACAGCTACGGCGGCTCTCCTAAGTCGCTACGGCTCGTCATGGAGGAAAGGCAAGGCGCGACGGCTTCAGTGTTCGATGCTCACGGCGACCGTTTACGAGTGCCGCGCCTCTTGGCGATCCGGAAAGCGGAAATCGAGCCGGCGAGTGGTCGTCAGCCTTGCAGCGGGCAAGATCCAAACGGCGATACGTCGCT
>JADGPM010000134.1 GCA_017882425.1 Solirubrobacteraceae bacterium | reverse complement strand
GTGCGGATCTGGATCTCGAGCGGCAGGCCCTCGGGCCCGATCACCGTCGTGTGCAGCGACTGGTACATGTTGAACTTCGGCATCGCGATGAAGTCCTTGAAGCGCCCGGGGAGCGGCTTCCACAATGAGTGGATCACGCCGACCGCGCCGTAGCAGTCCTTCACCGACTCGACGATCACGCGCATCGCCGTCAGGTCGTAGATCTCGTTGAACTCGCGGCCCTTGCGGGTCATCTTCGAGTAGATCGAGTAGAAGTGCTTCGCGCGGCCGGAGATCTCCGCCTGGATGCCGAGCGCATCGAGCTCGCTGTTGAGCGTCGCGCCCGCCCCCGTGACGTACGCCTCGCGCTCCTCGCGCTGCTGGTTGACCAGGCCCTTGATCTCCTGGTACTTGCGCGGGTGCAGCGCCGCGAACGCGAGGTCCTCGAGCTCCCACTTGATCGCGTGGATGCCGAGGCGGTGGGCGATCGGTGCGTAGACGTCGAGCGTCTCCTTGGCCTTCTCGATCTGCTTCTGCTTGGCCATCGCGCCGATCGTGCGCATGTTGTGCAGGCGGTCGGCGAGCTTGATGAGGATGACCCGGATGTCCGTGGCCATCGCGACCATCATCTTGCGGTAGTTCTCCGCCTGGGCCTCGTCGCGCGAGGTGAACGTGATGCCCTCGAGCTTCGTCACGCCGTCGACGAGCGAGGCGACCTCCTCGCCGAACTGCGCCTGCACCTCCTCCAACGAGGCGCTGGTGTCCTCCACGGTGTCGTGCAGCAGTGCGGCGCAGAGCGTCTCGGTGTCCAGCCGCATGCCCGCGCAGATCTTCGCGACACCGACCGGATGGGTGATGAAGTCCTCGCCGGACTGGCGGCGCTGGTCGGCGTGCTGGCGGCAGGCGAACAGGAACGCAGCGACGACGCGCTCGCGATCCACCGGCATGGCGACGTCGTCCTCGTGCTCCTCGATGATCGCGAAGAGGTCGTCGAGCAGGCGGCGCTCGGAGGTGGTGAGCTCGGCGGTGGGATCCGAGGATGCCGGCGGGGTGCCGGCCGCGGAGGTGACGGGGGCCGCGGGTGCGGGCTCGGCCGTCACGCCGCCCGCGCGCTCGCGCGCATCAGCCATCGCAGGCCCTCCTCGCGGCGCGCCGCGTACGCGCGGTACGCCGGCGAGCCGTCGAGCTCGGTCCGCTCGGCGTCCGGGACCGCGACGGTGCCGGCGTCGCGATCGAGGTCCACGAGGCCGAGCTCGAGCAGGACGCGGAGCAGACGCCCGGCGCGGGCCGCGGTGCGCGGCTGCACGTCGTCGCCGCGCAGCACGGCGTCGAGCGGCGCGCCGGAGGCGTCGCGCAGCGCGCGATAGAGGGCCGTGAGACCCGCGCGCAGCTCGTGATCGTGCTCGAGAACATGCTGCGTGAAGCGTAGCTCAGCCTCCCCCCACACCAGGTGAGCCGTCCATGCTCCCCGGCCCCCGTGGAGCAGCTGGTCCTCGGCCGCGCCGGAGGGAGGATCGAGCGCGACGACGTGCGCGAAACGGTCGGCGAGCGCGGGCTCACGGCGCAGCGCCGTCCAGGAGCACAGCGCGAACCCGCCCAGGCGTCCGTGCAACTGCCGGGCGCGGCGCTCCTCGCACGCCGCGACGACGAGCACCGGTTCGCCCGAGCACACGAGCGCCGCGATCGTCGCGCTGATGCCGGCGCCGCGACGATCGACCGTCGTGCGCTGCGCTGCTGCGATGCCGTCCGCCCCCGCGACGGGGAGCGGCGCGTCGAGCTCGAGCAGCGCGGCGTCGAGGAAGCCCTCGGGCCGGCCGGCGAACGTGATCTGCGCCGCCGCCGGAGCGGTCGCCCGGCGTAACACGAGGCGGGCGTCCTCCCGGCCCTTCCAGCGGTTGATCTCGAGCGTGAACGTCGCGTCGAGCGGCTCGCCCGGCCCCGCGGGCAGGGTGCCGCGCCCGAACGCCACAGCCGCGGCGCGCGCCGGGCCGGCCTCGACGGTGAAGCGCACGTGCTTGCCCTCGCCCATCGGGCGCGGGTCGCTGAACGTGGCGGCCGGGATCAGCAGCGACGGGCGCGGGTTGCCGATGCCGTAGGGCGCCAGGCGCGCGAGCTCCTCGGCGAGCGTCATGCCGACGTCGCCGCCGCCGACGACCGCGTCCACGCGCTCGGAGGGGATCAGGTCGGCCGGGTCCAGCACCGAGGCGGCGTGCGCCTCGAACGCCGCGCGGAACGCGTCGACGCGGTCGCTCGCGATCGTGCACCCGGCGGCGGCGCGATGACCCCCGTGCCGCAGCAGATCGCCGGCGCAGGCGTCGAGGCCCGCGAGCAGGTCGAATGCGGCGATCGAGCGCCCCGAGCCGGTTCCCCGCTCTCCGTCGAGCGCGATCAGGACGGCCGGCCGGTTGTGCCGCTCCGCGATCCGCGAGGCGACGATCCCGATCACGCCCGGATGCCAGCCCTCGGCGGCCAGCACGTACGCCGGGCGCTCGCCGAGCGCGGCGACCTGCGCCTCGGCCTCGAAGAGGATGCGCGTCTCCACGTGACGACGGTCGGCGTTGGCGGCGTCGAGCTCGGCGGCGATCGCATCGGCGCGCTCGGAGCTCTCGGTCAGCAGCAGCTCCACGCCGGCGTCTGCGCGGTGCAGGCGGCCCGCCGCGTTGATCCGCGGCGCGAGCCGGAAGCCGATCGTCTGCTCGTCGATGCCCCCCGGGTCCGCCTGCACGACGCGCAGCAGCGCCCGCAGCCCCGGGCGCTGGGTGCGGGCGAGCGCGACCAGCCCCTCGCGGACCAGCCGGCGGTTCTCCCCGCGCAGCGGGACGCAGTCGGCGACGGTCGCCAGCGCGACGATGTCCAGATCGCCGTCGGCCTCGCGCGGGTCGCGGCCCGCCGCCTCGAACAGCGCGGCGGAGAGCTTGTGCACGACCCCGGCGGCGCACAGGTCCGGTGTCGGGTACCCGCCGACGAGCGGATGCACGATCGGCGCGGCGGGCAGCGTGCCGTCCGCGCGCGGCTGGTGGTGGTCGGTCACGACGACGTCGAGCCCGAGCGCGCGCGCGAGCGCCACCTCCTCGACGGCGGTGATGCCGCAGTCGGTCGTGATCAGCAGCTGGGTGCCGGAGGCTGCGAGGCGCTCGATCGTGGCGGCGCTGACGCCGTACCCGTCCTCGGTGCGGCTCGGCAGGAACCACGCGACGTCCGCGCCGAGCGCGCGCAGCGTGCGCACGAGGATCGCCGTCGAGCAGACGCCGTCCGCGTCGTAGTCGCCGTGCACGACGATCCGCGACGGGCGTGCGATGTGCTCGAGGATGAGAGCGACCGCCTCGGCCATCCCCGCGAACTGCGATGGGTCGTGGCGGTCCTCCGCGGCCAGGAAGGCGCGCGCGGCGTCCGGGTCGGCCAGCCCGCGGCGCACCAGCACCTGCGCGACCGCGGAGCTGACGCCGAGCTCACGCTCCAGGCGCAGCAGATCCGCGACCGGAGCAGGGGCGATGTCGAGACGGACGTCCACGGGTGGATGCTAGGTCCGCCCCCGGACGGTCCGCGCTTTGCCCTCGGTCTCTGATCTGCGCTCGCAGATCAGACCCTTTCAGGGAGACGTCACCCCTACAGCTCGAGCGCCGGGTTCCCCCGCTGCACGCCCAGCGCGTACGCGAACCCGAGGCCGAGCAGCGCGCCCGGGATCGCCTCGAGGGCGTTCTGGATCTCGATCGCGTTGTTCGAGGGGACCGAGAAGCCGGCGAGGATGAAGCCGCAGATCACCGCCCCCACGATCGCGCAGAGGAAGCTGCCGACGATGCCGCCCCAGAAGCGGTCCGGCACGAAGATGGCGAAGTGCCAGATGGACAGGCCCATCATGACCCATGCGAGCAGGCCCATCAGCGTCTCCCGTGACGGCGGTTGCGGGGCCGTCGCGGCCCCTTCTTCTTCGGATCGTCCTTCAGCACGAGGTCCTCCGGCAGGAGATCCCGCGAGAGATCCTCCTCAGGCTCGGGCTCGGCGGTCGCCGTGGCGACGTCCTCGGCATGCAGGTCGCGCACCATCTCGTCGAACTCCGCCTTGCTGACGCCCTGCGCGGGATCGTCGGGCGCGGTGATGCGCCGCGGCGCGCGCTTGGGCGCCTGGGGCTCGACCTCGATCGACGCCCCGCCGGCCGCGGTCGCGTACGCCGGCACGTGGCCGCCGTTGGCCGCTGCCACGCGGGCCCGGCGCTGACGCCAGACGCCCTCGCCCTCCTTCCAGTGCATGAGCACCGGGGAGGCGATGAAGATCGAGGAGTAGGCGCCGGACAGCACGCCGACTGCGAGCGCGATCGCGAAGTCCTTCAGCGTCTGCCCGCCGAAGACGATCAGCGAGACGATCGGCAGCAGCGTGCAGGCCGACGTCGCCAGCGAGCGCATCAGCACTTCGCTCATCGACCGGTTGAGGATCTGCGAGAACGCCGCGCGCGGCATCCGTGGGACGTTCTCGCGCACGCGGTCGAACACGATGATCGTGTCGTACAGGGAGTAGCCCAAGATGGTGAGGAGGGCCGCCACGGTCGCGGTCGTCACCTCCAACCCGAAGAGCGCGTACACGCCGGCCGTGATCAGGAGGTCGTGCATCAGGGCGATCAGCACGGGGACGGCGTAGCGCCATTCGAAGCGCAGCGCGATGTAGGAGCTGATGACGATCAGCGACGCGATGATCGCGATGATCGCGCTGTTCGCGACGGTGTTGCCGAAGGTCGGCCCGATCGTGTCGAAGCTGAACGTCCCGCCGCCGAAGCGCTTGTTCAGCAGGCTCTCGACCGTGTTCTGCTTGGCGGGCGTCAGCGTCTCGGTCGAGATCTGGAAGGCCTCGCCGCTCTTGAAGTCCTTGCCCGAGATCCGCTGGATCTCCGCCTTGGACAGTCCGACCGGCCCGATCGTGTCGCGGATCTGCTGCTCGTTGGCCTTCTGTGCGAGCTCCGCGGTCAGGCGCGTGCCGGAGGTGAAGTCGATGCCGAGGTTCAGCCCCTTGCCGCCGATCGCCAGTGCGCCGATCAGCAGGATCACGCCGCTGAGCGAGAAGAACCAGCGGGCCGAGCCCATGTAGTCCCAGCGGAAGCGCTGCTTGGTGGAGTTCCCCCCGAGCGCCGCCGGGTGGTTGATGACCCCGGTCTGCCCGAGCGTGCCAAGCACGGCCTGGGTGAGCATCACCGCGGTCAGGAACGAGACGAGCGTGCCGACGCCGAGTGTGAACGCGAAGCCCTTGACGCCGGCCGTGGCGAGGATGAAGAGGATGAACGCGACCATGAACGTCACGACGTTCGCGTCGACGATCGCCGTCAGGCCCTTCTTGTAGCCCTGGGAGATGGCGAGCGGCACCGATCTGCCGGCGCGCAGCTCCTCCTTGACGCGTTCGAAGATGACGATGTTCGCGTCCGCCGCGACGCCGATCGTGAGGATCAGGCCCGCGATGCCCGGCAGCGTCAGCGTGATCGGGATCGCCTTGACCAGCGCGAACATGAAGATGCCGTAGACCAGCAGCGCGCCGATCGCGACGAGGCCCAGGACGCGGTAGATCACCAGCAGGAACAGCGAGACGAGGAGCAGGCCGACGAGGCCCGCGATCAGGCCCTGGTTGAGCGCCTGCTTGCCGAGCGTCGCGGAGACCGACGAGGACGAGATCAGGTCGAGCTTCAGCGGCAGGGCGCCCGTCTGCAGCAGGTTGGCGAGGTTCTGGGCGGACTTGATCGTGAAGCCGCCGGAGATCTCCGAGCCGTTGGAGGCGTCGATCCCGTCGGGGTTCTGGTTGAAGTCGATGTACGGCGTCGAGATGATCTCGTTGTCCAGCGCGATCGCGAAGTGCTGGAACGAGGCCTGCGGGCTGCCGCCGAAGTAGTTGTTCTGCCCGCGCTGGGCGATCTGGCGCGTGACCTTCTGCCAGATCCCGCGGCCCTTGTCGGTGAAGTCGAAGGTGACCGTCGGGCCGCCGGTGCCGCCGGGCCCGTTGTCGAAGTTCTGCTTCGGGTTCGTGATCTGGTTGCCGGTCAGCGCCGGCTGGTCCTTCAGCACGTAGTACTGGTCGCTCGGCGTCCCGTCGCTGTTCTTCTCGGCCTGCAGGACGACCGTGCCGGGCTTGACCTCGACGATCCGCGTCCCCGCCGTGGGGATCTTGCGGTCGACGATGTCCTTCTGCAGGTCGGACCTCACCTCCTGCGGGCCGGCGAGAACGGTCTGCTTCTTGTCGTTGACGAGGTAGAACGAGCCCGCCGTCGTCTCCTTGCCGGTGTTCGTCGCCGGGCACTTGCTCGCGCGGACGACCGCGTCGTAGTAGCTCAGGCCGCCGACCGTGCCCGCGGAGGCGCCGCCGGTGACCGACGCGTTCGTCGGGTCCGGCTTGCACTGGGCGTCGAGGACGTTCGGCTCCCAGTCGTAGAAGTACAGCTGGGCCGTCTTGCCGACCTGGCGGCGCGCCTCGTCGGCGTTCTTGGAGCCCGGCAGCGAGACGTCGATCTGGTCCGCGCCGGTGCGCTGGATCGACGGCTCGGCGACGCCGAGCTTGTCGACGCGCTTGCGCATGATGTCGATCGCGCGCGTGATCGAGTCCCCGGTGACCTTCGTCTCCTTCGTCGGCTTCGCCTGGTAGATCAGCGAGACGCCGCCCTTGAGGTCGAGGCCGAGCTTCGTCGGCTGCGTCGCGATGACCGCCAGCGACGCGGCCAGCAGACCGGCGATGAAGATCAGGATGAAGAGGTTTCTGCGGCGGTCGGTCATCGAGAGGGGGAGCTACTTCTCCGGGGTGAGGACGAGCAGCATGCCGCCGTCCTCGTCGTAGGCGGGAAAGAGGTCAGCGGTGGCACGGGCGGGCAGGTCGCCCTCGGCGTTGACCTCGACGGGCTTGGCGAGGGCGCGCACGCCCCACTCGAGCACCGTCGCGACGGGGTCCTCCCCGTTCTGGAAGACCAGGCCGAGCACGTCGCCGACGGGCCGTCCGATGACGCGCTCGTCGTCGAGCCCGGTCAGCTCGAAGGCACCGCGTCCGCAGGCGATCACGCGCCCCTGCTGGTCGCAGACGAAGAACGCCGCGTCGGGCGCCGGGTAGTAGTCGTCGAGCAACTCGAACAGGAACCCGAAGCCGCACTTCTCGCAGCCCTTGGGCTCCGAGCGGAATCCGGCGTTGCGATCGGTGGCTGCCGAGCGATTGCCGCAGCTGGGACAGATGAAGTGATGCGCCATGGACTCCCGCTGCGAAGGGTACGCATCGCGCGGCCGACCTGCGCCGCCGCTCCCGGTGACGGTGCTCCGAAGGGCGGCCATGATCAGAAGAGGACGGGATCCTGCGGCGGCTCGAGGCCCAGATGCGCGTACGCGCGGGGCGTCGCCGTGCGTCCGCGCGGCGTGCGCCGGATGAAGCCGCACTGCAGCAGATAGGGCTCGTAGACGTCCTCGATCGTGTCGGACTCCTCGCCGACCGCGATGGCGAGGGTCGAGAGTCCGACGGGGCTGCCGGCGAACGTGTTGCACAGCGCGCCGAGGATCTCGCGGTCCAGGCGGTCCAGGCCGGACTCGTCGACCTCGAGCAGCGTGAGCGCACTGTCGGCCGCCCCGGCGGTCACGACACCGGTCCCGCGCACCTCGGCCCAATCGCGCACGCGCCGCAGCAGGCGATTGGCGACGCGCGGCGTCCCGCGGCTGCGGCGCGCGATCGCCAGCGCGCCCGCCTCGTCGAGGTGGACGCCGAGGATCCGCGCGGAGCGGTGGACGATCGTGCCGAGCTCGTGCGGCGTGTAGGCGTCCAGGCGGTGCTGGATGCCGAAGCGGTCACGCAGCGGCGTGGAGAGCAGCCCGGCGCGCGTCGTGGCGCCGACCAGGGTGAACGGCGGCAGCTCGAGCGTGACGACGCGGGCGCCCGCCCCCTGGCCGATCGTGATCGGCAGCCGGCTGTCCTCCATCGCGGGGTAGAACGTCTCCTCGAGCGCGCGGTTGAGCCGGTGGATCTCGTCGACGAAGAAGACCGTCCCGGGCTCCAGCGCGGTCAGCAGCGCCGCGATGTCGCCCTTGCGCTCGAGCGCGGGGCCGGCCGTCTGCACGAACGGCGCGCCGAGCTCCTCGGCGATGATCTGCGCCAGCGACGTCTTCCCCAGGCCGGGCGGGCCGGCGAGCAGCACGTGGTCGAGCGGCTCCGCGCGCGCGGAGGCCGCCTGCAGCGAGACGGTGAGCTGCTCGCGCATCCCCTCCTGCCCGACGAAGTCCGCAAGGCGCCGCGGGCGCAGCGAGCGGTCGAGATCGTCCTCACCGGCCAGCGCGCCGGGCGTCTGGATGCGCGGCTCCTCCATCACCCGCGCGCCGCCTTCAGGGCGCTGGAGAGGAGCTCCTCGGCGCTGTCGCCGCTGGCGAGCGCGATCAGGCTCTCGGCTTCCGCCGGGGCGAAGCCGAGCTCGAGCAGGCCGTCGCGGGCGATGCGCCGCGGGTCGTCGCCACGCGTGACGACGATCGCGTGATCCTCGCCCTCCAGCCCGCCGACCTTCTCGCGCAGCTCGACGATGATCCGCTCGGCCGTGCGCTTCCCGATGCCGGGGACGGCCTGGAAGCGGCCGACGTCGCCGGCGGCCAGTGCGCTGACCAGCTCGCGCGGCGGCCCGCCGCCGAGCACGGCGAGCGCGACCTTCGGCCCGACGCCCTGGACGCCGAGCAGCATGAGGAAGAGGTCGCGCTCCTCCTCGGCGGCGAAGCCGTAGAGCTGGATCGTGTCGTCGCGCAGCACCAGATGGCTGTGCAGCGAGACGGGCCGCCCGACGGCCGGGACCTGCTTGAGCGTCTCGGCCGAGACGGCCAGCCGGTAGCCGACGCCGCCCGCCGTCTCCAGGACGACGTGGTCGGGCCGGCGGACCGCGACCTCGCCTGCGACGAGCGCGATCACCGCGAGCCCGCCAGCACGGCGCCCGCCGTCGCCGCCTGCAGCGGCGCGCGGTTGATGTGGCAGATGGCGACGGCGAGCGCGTCCGCGGCGTGGTCGGGCGTCGGCGGGCGCTCGAGGCCGAGCAGTGCCTGGACCATGCGCGTGACCTGCTCCTTCGGCGCTCGGCCGCTGCCGCAGACCGCGCCCTTGACCTGCTGGGGCGTGTAGTCGCTGCACGCGATGTCGCGGCGCCCGGCGGCCAGCAGGATCACGCCGCGCGCCTGGCCGACGGCGAAGGCGCTGCGCACGTTCTGCCCGAAGTAGAGGGCCTCCATCGCCAGCGCGTCGGGGCGGTGCTGCTCGAGCAGCTCGTCGATGCGGGCGAACAGGTCGGCCAGGCGCGCCTCGGGGGCGCGGGCGGCGGCCGTCGTCGTGACGCCGCCGTCGAGGGCGACCAGCCGTCCGCCGCGCCGGGCGACGACGCCGAAGCCCGTATTCGCGATGCCGGGATCGATGCCGAGGACGACCACGTGACGGGATTCTGCGCCTCCCGCCGGATGCCTCCCCGCAGCGCGGCCTACGACATCCGTCCGGTCGGCCGCGCGGAGCGCCCCCAGGCGACCCGCAGGGCCGATACCCGCACCATGCTCCTCTCCGGTGGTGAACGCATGGCGCTCCGCGGCCAGCTCGCCGACGCTGAGGCGCGGATCCGCTCGCTCGAGAACCGTCTGCGCGACGGCGCGACCCGCGACCCGCGCACCCGCCTGCTGTCCAACGACGCCTTCGTCCAGGCGGCCGGGCGCGCGCTCGCGACGGCCACCGCCGAGAACCGACCGGTCACGGCCGCCGTGATCGACGTCGACGGCTTCCGCAAGCTGAACGTGCGCTGCGGGCCACACGCCGGCGACGCGGTGCTCGTCGACCTCGCCGAGCGCGTCCG
Organism: Solirubrobacteraceae bacterium; assembly: GCA_017882425.1. Taxonomy (GTDB): domain Bacteria; phylum Actinomycetota; class Thermoleophilia; order Solirubrobacterales; family Solirubrobacteraceae; genus F1-60-MAGs163. The sequence continues at coordinate 17,547 of JADGPM010000134.1, read as the reverse complement.
GCGCCTGACGCGCGGCTACGACGTCCTGGGCCGCTCCGGCGCCGACGAGATCACGATCCTGATGCCCGGCACCGACCAGGCCGGGGCGCAGGCCCGCTGCGACCGCCTGATCCGCGAGCTCCAGGGCAGCGAGCTTCCCGGCGTCGGCGTCGTCGGCGTCTCGGCCGGCGTCGCCGTCCACATCGACGGCGGATCCCTCGGCGAGCTCCTCGGAGCCGCACAGGCGGGCCTGGACCGGGCGCGGGCGCTCGGCGGCTCGCGCAGCGCGGTGCGCCTGGCCGACGAGGTGCGCGACGCGAACCCGGCGCACGCCGCCGTCGTGGAGTCGCTCGCGCTCACGCTGCTCGAGCGCGACCGCTACACCGGCGAGCACTCGGCCGCCGTCGTCGAGCTGAGCCGTCGTGTCGCCATGCAGCTCGGGCTGGACGAGCGCGAGGTCGAGCAGGTCGCCGCCGCCGCGCTGCTGCACGACATCGGCAAGGTCGCGATGCCGGACCGGATCCTGAACAAGCCGGGCGCCCTGGACGAGCGCGAATGGGCGCTCATGCGCGAGCACCCGATCGTCGGCGAGCGGATCCTGCGCGCGATCCCCGGCCTGGGTGCCGTCGCGCGGATCGTGCGTCACGAGCACGAAAGCTTCGACGGCAGCGGCTATCCCGACGGGCTCCAAGGCGACTCCATCCCGATCGGCAGCCGGATCATCCTCGCCTGCGACACGTACAGCGCGATCACGACGGCGCGGCCCTACCGCCCCGCGCAGACCCATCACTTCGCGATCACCGAGCTGACGCGCTGCGCGGGCGCCCAGTTCGACCCGCGCATCACCGAGGCGCTGATCGGCTGCCTGTACTGGGACAAGCAGCAGGGCCACCGCGCGGGCGCCGCCGGGAGCGCGCCGCCGGACGCGCCCGCGGCCCTCAGCGCCTGACGACCTCGCCCTCGGACACCCGTTCGAGGCCCAGCCAGCAGAACTCCATCACGCGGTCCACGGCCCATGTGCGCGGCACGTCCTGGTGCTCGTACCACCAGTTCGCGATCGCCTGGGTCGCCCCGGTCAGCAGCGAGGCCTGCGCCTCGAGGAACAGCGCACGCTGCTCTGGTGTGATGTGCGGGTTCTCGTGCCGGTCGGGGTCGGCGGCCATCAGCGTCGCGACGACCCCGATCGCCTGCGTGCGCACGCCGGCGATAGCCTCGGCGACCTCGGGGTCGGCCGCGTCGCGGAACAGCGCGCGCCAGGCCTCACGGTGCTGCTCGACGAACGACAGGAAGGCGTCGACGCCGCCGCGCAGGCGCTCCTCCCCCGTCGCGCCCGTCTCGGCGTTCGCCTGCAGCCGCCGGAAGATCTCGCTGGCGTGACGCTCGACGAGCTCGGCGTGCAGCTCGCGCTTGGAGGCGAAGTGCTCGTAGATCAGCGCCTTCGACACGCCCGCGGCGGAGGCGATCTCGTCGAGCGATGCCCCGTGGTAGCCCGACCGCGCGAACACCTCGCTGGCAGCGTCGAGCAACTCGTCACGGCGTTCGGCGGCGCTGAGGCGCCGGCGGGGGCGATCGGACATGGGCAAGCATCCTCGCAGGGTCGGTGTCGTGGAATCGGTCATCTAGGGTTCGGCCCATGGCCGCCGGCACGCACGACTGGGAGGGCGACGGCCTGCTCGAGGGCTTCGACGGACGCGCACGGGCCGAGCGGATCGCGCTGCTGGAGCAGCTCGCCGGCGAGGGCGTGCACGTCGACGAGCTGCGTGAAGCCGTGCGCGAAGGCCGCCTGGCGGCGCTGTCCGCGGAGCTCCTGCTCGGCGGTCCCGCGCACCTCAGCGCCCGCGCCGTCGCGCAGCAGAGCGGCCTGGATCTCGACCTGCTGCTCGGGCTGCGCCGCGCGAACGGCACCCCCGTCAGCGATCCGGATGCCCCGCTCTTCAACGACACCGACCTGGAGCTCAGCAACCTCACCGCCGAGCTCACGCGGAGCGGCCTGTCCCCGGAGCAGATCCAGGACACCGGCCGCGTCATGGCGAGCGCCCTGCGCCCGCTCGCCGACGCGATGACGTCCGTGATCTCCGAGCTGTCCTACGCGCCCAACCTCTCCGAGTCCGAGCTCTCCGCCCGTTTCCGCGAGCAGGTCGAGCGCTTCGGGCCGTTCATCGGCCCGCTCCTGGAGGCCAACATCGCGCTGCACCTGCGCGCCGCGGTGCGCGACGCCGCGATCGCCGCCGCCGAGGAGGCCTCCGGCGCCCAGCTGCCCGGGACGCGGCAGGTCACGGTCGCGTTCGCCGACCTGGTCGGCTTCACGCGCCTGGGCGAGGAGCTTCCGCCAGATGAGCTCGAGCGCGTCGCGAGCCGGCTGGGCGCGCTGACCTCCGAGCTGCTGCACCCGCCGGTGCGCCTCGTCAAGACGATCGGCGACGCGGTGATGCTCGCCTCTCCCGAGCCGGCGGCGCTGATCGACGCGACGCTGGAGCTCGTCGAGGCGGCCGACGCCGCCGGCGCGGCCTTCCCGCAGCTGCGCGCCGGGATCGCCTCCGGCACGGCGGTGGCGCGCGCCGGCGACTGGTTCGGGCGTCCCGTGAACCTCGCCAGCAGGCTGACCGCGCTGGCGCGGGCCGGGAGCGTGCTCGCCACGCGCGACGTGCGCGACGGCGACGCGGCCGGACGCCACCGCTGGTCGGAGGCGGGCGTGCGGCGGATCCGCGGCGTTCCGGAGCCGGTGCCGCTCTACCGCGTGCGCCGGCAGCGCGGCTGAGCCGCTCCTCAGCCCTGGGCCGCGAGCGGCCGGCGCAGCCCGTGCACGGCGGGGACGGCCAGGCACGCGAGCGCCGCGACGACCGCGAGCATGCTCCCCAGGCGCATCGCCGTCTCGATGCCGATCGCGGTCCCGAGCGGGCCGGCGAGGGCGAGGCCGACCGGCATCAGCCCGACCGACGTCGCCCAGTCGTAGGCGGCGACCCGCGCCACCGCAGCGGGCGCGATCTGCTCCTGGATCGTCGTCTCCCAGAGCGTGTAGAGCAGCGCGACGCCGACGCCGCTGAAGAGCTCGAGCGCCGCGATGCCGACGGTTCCCAGGCCGCTGGCGATGAACACGCCCTGCAGCGCGGCGATCAGCATCGCCAGGAACGCGGCGCGCAGCGTGTGCACGGGCTTGAGGCGCAGTGCCAGGACACTGCCCACGACGGCGCCGACCCCGAAGCCGGCGGTGATGATCCCCCAGCTCGTGGCGCCGTCCAGGTTCGTCTGCGCGATCGACGGGCCGAGCACGAAGACCGACGGCAGCACGAGCACGTGGTAGGCGACGAGCGCCAGCAGGCCGGGGATCATCCAGCCCGTCGCGGTGACGATCGCCCAGCCCTCGCGCAGCTCGTGCACCAGGTCGTGGGGGGCCTCGTCCCCCTCGTCGGGGATCTGCGCGGGCCGCAGGCGCGACAGGCACGCCGCGCTGACGAGGAAGGTCGCCGCGTCGATCGCGATCGCCTCCCCGGGCCCGGAGGCGGCGATCAGCGCGGCGGCGATGACCGGGCCGCCGACCATCCCGATGTTCGCGGCCAGCCCGAGCAGCGCGTTGGCCTCCTGGACACGCGCGGCGCCCACCGTCTGCGGGATCAGGCCGTTGAGTGCCGGCCCGAAGAACGCGTCGGCCGTGCCGAAGCACGCCATCAGCACGACGAGCATCCAGATCTGCGCCGACCCGCTCAGCAGCAGCGCGGCCATCGTCCCCTGCGTCGTCGCGCGCACGAGGTCGGCGACGAGCATCACGCGGCGCCGGCCGAGGCGGTCCGAGAGCGCCCCGCCCGGCAGCGCCACCACGAGGAACGGGAGCGCGGCCGCGGCCGTCACCCACCCCAGGTCCGCGACCGTGCCGATGTCCAGCACGGCGAACGCGAGCGCGACGTACGTGATGCGGTCGCCGATGACCGAGAGGGCCTGCCCGGCGAACAGCAGGCGGTAGCGCGGCTCACGTCGCAGGACCCCGGGCACCGGGATCCGCAGCCGCCGGCGGGCGGCGGGGCTCATGACATCGCTCGCCGGGCGGTCAGCCGGCCACGCGCTCGAGGATCTCGGCGTCGACGTCGAAGTTCGCGTGGACCTCGTTGACGTCGTCGTTGTCCTCGAGGGCGTCGATCAGGCGCATGAGCTTCGCAGCGGTGCTCTCGTCGATCTCGACGCGCGTCTTGGGCAGCTGGGTGACCTCGGCGGACTCGAACGCGATCCCGGCGGCCTCGAGCGCCGCGCGCACCGCCGTCAGGTCCGAGGGCTCGGCGACGATCTCGTAGACGTCGTCGTCGACCTGGATGTCCTCCGCGCCCGCGTCGATCGCGACGACGAGGTCGTCCTCGGAGTGCGTGTTCGCATCGACGACCACGACCCCCTTCTTGTCGAAGAGGTAGGCGACCGAGCCGGGCTCGCCGAGGCTGCCGCCGTGCTTGGTCAGCAGGTGGCGCATGTCCGCGCCGGTTCGGTTGCGGTTGTCCGTCAGCGCGTCGATCAGCAGCGCGACGCCGCCCGGGCCGTAGCCCTCGTAGAGGACGTTCTCGTAGGACTCCGCGTCGGCGCCCTCGCCCGTGCCCTTCGCGATGGCGCGCTCGATGTTGTCCTTGGGCATCGAGGCGTCCTTGGCCTTCTGCACCGCCAGGCCGAGCGACGGGTTGCCGTCGGGGTCCCCGCCGCCCTCCTTGGCGGCGACGGTGATGGCGCGCGCGAGCTTCGTGAAGAGCTTCCCGCGGCGCGCGTCGACGATCGCCTTCTTGTGCTTGATCCCCGCCCATTTCGAATGCCCGGCCATGCTCCGAGGATACCCGCGAGCGTCGATGCGGATGCGGCACGGCGGCGCGTCCTGGCTAGGATCGGCGCCCATGAGCGTTCCAGCGGAGATCTTCAAGGCCTACGACATCCGCGGCCTCTACGGCGAGCAGATCGACGGCGACACCGCCGAGCTGATCGGACGCGCGTTCGCCAGGGTGCTGTCCGGCCTGTCGGGGCGCAAGTCCAGCGATCTGGGCGTCGGACTCGGCCGGGACATGCGCCTGCAGGCCCCCGAGATGGCCGAGCGCTACAAGGCGGGCCTGATGTCCGAGGGCGTCCACGTCGTCGACGCCGGGATGGTCGGGACCGAGATGCTCTACTGGCTCGTGGGCTCCCGCGAGCTCGACGGCGGCCTGATGTGCACCGCCTCGCACAACCCGAAGGCCTACACGGGCGCCAAGCTCGTCAAGAAGGGCGCGATCGCGCTGTCGGGCGATGCCGGCATCCAGGACATCCGCCGCGAGATCGAGGCCGGGATGGGCAAGGCCCCCGGCGGGGGGACCTCCGAGACGATCCAGATCTTCAACCCGTTCCGCGCCGCGGCGATGAAGTTCATCGACCCGGCGAAGATCAAGCCGCTGAAGGTGGTCGCCGACGGCGGCAACGGGATGGCGGGCCCGATGGTCGGCCCGCTGCTCGAGCACCTCGGGATCGAGCTCGTCCCCGCCTACTGGACGCCGGACGGCAACTTCCCCGACCACGAGCCCAACCCGCTGCTCCCCGAGAACCGCGAGTTCATCATGGGCGAGGTCGTCGCCCAGGAGGCCGACCTCGGAATCGCCTGGGACGGCGACGCCGACCGCTGCTTCTTCATCGACGACACCGGCGCGTTCGTCGACGGCGACTTCCTGACGGCGCTGCTCGCCGAGAGCCTGCTGCGCAAGAGCCCCGGCGCGACGATCCTCTACGACGTGCGCGCCTCGCGCGCCGTCGCGGACCTCGTCGGGCGGCTCGGCGGCACCGCGCTGCCCAACCGCGTCGGCCACGCCTTCTTCAAGACGCGGATGCGCGAGGAGGACGCGATCTTCGGCGGCGAGGTCTCCGGGCACTACTACTTCCGCGACTTCTACTGCGCGGACTCGGGGACGATCCCCGCCCTGCTGATGCTCGAGCTGCTCTCCGAGTCGGGCGCGAAGCTCAGCGAGCTCGTCGGCCGCTTCCACGAGACCTACTTCATCTCCGGGGAGATCAACTCGGAGGTCACCGACGCGGCCGCGAGGATGGCCGAGATCGAGGAGCGCTACGGCAGCGCCGACCCGCCCGCCCGCATCGATCACCTCGACGGCGTCAGCGTCGACTTCGACGACTGGCACTTCAACGTGCGCCCGTCGAACACCGAACCGCTGCTGCGCCTGTGCCTCGAGTCCCTCGTCAGCCGTGAGGACATGGAGCGCCGGCGCGACGAGGTGCTCGCGCTGATCCGCGCGTCATGAGCGCCGCCGGCTGGGATCCGGACAGCGAGCCCGCCGGGCGGGCCGCCGAGCAGGGCATCCACTGCATCCCGGTCCCCACACCGTTCGCCGTCGGGCGGATCAACACGTACCTGATCGAGGACGACCCGCTGACGCTGCTCGACGTGGGCCCGAACTCGGGGCGCGCGCTCGACGCCCTGGAGACGGGCCTGGCAGCGCGTGGCCGGCGGGTCGAGGACCTCGAGCGCATCGTGATCAGCCACCAGCACATGGATCACCTGGGCCTGGTCGACATCCTCGCGCGGCGCTCGGGCGCCGAGGTCGCGGCGCTCGGCACGCTGGCCCCCTGGCTCGCGCGCTACGGCGAGTTCCAGGACGCCGACGACGCGTTCGCCGAGGCGGTCATGGCCCGCAACGGCATCCCCCCGGAGACCCGTCTGGCGCTGCGCTCGGTCTCGCACGCGTTCCGCGGCTGGGGCGCGAAGGCCACCGTCACGCTGCCGCTCGCCGAGGGCGACATCCTCCCGTTCCGCGACCGCAGCCTGCGCGTCCACCATCGCCCCGGCCACTCGCCCTCGGACACCGTCTTCCACGACGTCGAACGCCGCACACTGCTCGCGGCCGACCACCTGATCAAGCACATCTCGTCGAACCCGCTGATCGCGCGCCCGCTCGACGCGCCGCTCGACGACCCGCAGATCGCCCGCGGTCTCGAGCGACCGAAGTCGCTGGTGATCTACCTGGAGTCGCTGGCCCGGACGCACGCCATGGACGACGTCGACCTGATCCTCCCGGGGCACGGCGAGGCCTTCACCGACCACCGCGGCCTGATCGAGGAGCGCGTGCGCCTGCACGAGCGCCGCGCCGGGAAGATCCACCGGATGGTCTCCGAGGAGCCGCGCACGGCCTACGAGGTCGCCCAGAAGATGTGGGGCAACGTCGCCGTGACGCAGGCCTACCTGACGCTGTCCGAGGTGCTCGGGCACATGGACCTGCTGCTCGACGACGGGCGCGTGGCCGAGGTGGTCGATGCAGGCGGCGTCGTGCGCTTCGAGAGCCTGCGGGCGCCGGCTGCGCCTAGCCGAGCAGCGTCGTGACCAGCGCGTCGAGCTCGCGCACCGTGCGCTCCCACGTGAACGTCGCCGCACGGGCTCTCCCGGCCGCGATCAGGGCCTCGTCGCCGAGCGCGGCCTCGACGGCGTCGGCGATCGCCTCCGGCGCGTCCGGGTCGGCGTAGCGTGCGCCGTCGGCGCAGGTCTCGGGCAGCGCGCCGGCGCGCCCGGCCACGACCGGCGCGCCGCTCGCCATCGCCTCGACGGCGGTGAGGCCGAACCCCTCGTGGCGCGAGGGCAGGACGAACGCCTCCGCACCCGCGTACAGGCCGGGCAGCAGCAGATCGGGAACGTGGCCGAGGAACCGCAGCTCGGAGGGCGAGCCGTCGTCGCGGAACTGCGGCCGGTCGCCGCCGGCCACGACGACCTCGACGCCGCGGGCGCCCAGGCGTCCCGCGGTGACCTCGAGCGCGCCGAGGTTCTTGCGCGCCGTGCGGCTGGCGACCGTGAGGACGTACGGCCGCCTGAGGCCCAGCGCGGCGCGCGCCCGTGTGGCGTCGGCCGTGGGCGAGAAGCGCTCGTCCACCCCCCCCGGGATCACGACGACACGCGCCGGGTCGACGCCGAGCAGCTCGACGAGTTCGTCGCGCGCAAAGGCGCTCGGTGTCACGACGCGCACCGCCCCGCGGGCGATCCGGGGCAGGACCCGGCGCTGCCACGCGACGTAGGCGCCGGAGTACCAGGAGGGCTCGCGCAGCGCGGCGGCGTCATGGATCACGACGACGTTGCGCCGCCCTGCCAGCGGCGCGAGGTTCGCGGGGTTGATCAGCAGCTCCGCGTGGCGCGCGCGGATCGGCAGCACGGCCTGCTCCCAGAGGTGGCCGGCGCGATGCGCGAGCCGCGCCGGCGGCCATGCGACGGCGTAGCGCGCACCATCGAGCTGGGGCAGGCGGCCCGCCAGCTCGCGCGCCCAGCGCTCCACCCCGCCGAGCTCCGGCCGCGCCGCGGCGCGAGCATTGAGGAGGACCGTCACGAGGCGCGAGTGTAAGCGGGGCGGCTGCGCGGGTATGGTCGGGGTTGTGGATGAGGCCGCTGTCGAAGCGGGGATCCGGCAGGCGGGCGGCGAGCTCGCCGCCGCGCTGCCCCAGGGCGCGCGCGGGCCGATGCGCGCGCTGGACGACCGGGCGATGGACTTCGCCTCGCAGGACGCCGAGCTGCGCGCTGCGCTCTTCCGCTTCGTGGACGTCGTGCCGGCGTGCCGCTCGCTCGACGATCTCGCGCGCCACCTCACCGGGTTCCTCGACGACGTGGAGGACCCGCCTCAGCCGATCGGCATCGCGATGCGGATGGGGGACTCGCGCGCGGGCCGCGCGGCCCTGGGCGCCGCAGCCGCAGCGGGCGTGCGGCGCATGGCGCACCGCTTCATCGTCGGCCAGACCCCGCGCGAGGCTCACGGCGTCCTGCGCGGCCTGTGGGACGACGGGGTCGCCGCATCCGTCGACCTGCTCGGCGAGGCGACCGTGACCGCCGACGAGGCCGACCGCTACGCCGCGCGCTGCGCCTCGGCACTCGACGACCTCGCGGCGGTCTACGCCCCGCTGCCGGAGCGCCCGCTGCTCGAGCGCGACAGCGCGGGCCCGACGCCGCGGGTGAACCTGTCGGTCAAGGTCTCGGCGCTGACGCCGCTGCTGCGTCCCGACGCGCCGGAGCTCGGCAAGCGCGACGCCGCCGTGCGCCTGCGAGGCCTGCTGCGCCGCGCGCGCGAGCTCGGCGCGCATCTGCACATCGACATCGAGTCGTTCGACTCGCGCGAGGCGGTCACCGAGCTCGTGCTCGAGCTGCTCGGGGAGGAGGAGTTCCGCGACGGGCCCTCGACCGGCCTCGTGGTGCAGGCCTACCTGCGCGACTCCCCCGCGCTGCTCGAGCGGATCCTCGCGTGGGCCGCGACGGACCGTCGCCGCTTCCCGCTCACGATCCGCCTGGTCAAGGGCGCCTACTGGGATCACGAGGTCGTGGAGGCGCGCCAGCACGGCTGGGAGGCGCCCGTCTTCGAGGTCAAGGCGCAGTCCGACCGCAACTTCGAGGCGCTGACGACGACGCTGCTCGGCGCCCGCCCGCGGGTGCGGGTCGCGATCGCCTCGCACAACCTGCGTTCCGTCGCGAACGCGATCGCCGTCAACCGGTTGCTCGGCGGCGCGCCGGCGGACGTCGAGTTCCAGGTCCTGCGCGGGCTCGGCGACGATCTCCAGGGCGCGCTCGCCGCGAGCGGTCAGCGGGTGCGCGCCTACTGCCCGGTCGGAGACCTCGTCGCGGGCATGGCCTACCTCGTGCGCCGGCTGCTGGAGAACACGAGCAACGAGAGCTTCCTCGCCGAGCAGGCCGCCGGCGTGCCGCTCGACGAGCTGCTGGCGGCACCGTGATCGCTCCGTTCCGCAACGAGCCCGTCCTCGAGCTGCGCCGCTCCCCGCAGCGCGACGCGCTGCTCGAGGCGCTCGGCGCGCTCGACAGCGACCTGCCGCTCCGCGTCCCCGTGTGGATCGGCGACGAGCCGCGCATGGGCGATGAGCTGACGTCAACGGATCCCGGCGACCCCGAGCGCGTGGTCGCGGTGAGCGCCGCGGCGACCCCGGCGGAGGTCGAACACGCCGTCGCGCGGGCCGTCGAGGGCGCCCCCGCGTGGGCGGCGACCCCCGCGGACGCCCGCGCCGGGGCGCTGCTGCGCGCCGCGGCGATCCTGCGCGAGCGCCGCCACCGGCTCGCGGCGCTGGCCGTGCGCGAGTGCGCCAAGCCGTGGGCCGAGGCCGACGCGGACGTCTGCGAGGCGATCGACTTCCTCGAGTACTACGCGCGCGGCGCGATCGCGCTCGAGCAGGCCCCGCCCGGCCTGCTGCAGCTGCCGGGCGAGCGCAACACGCTGGCCTACCGCCCCCGCGGCGTCGTCGCGGTGATCGCGCCCTGGAACTTCCCGCTCGCGATCCCGCTCGGCATGGCGGCCGCCGGGCTGGCCACCGGGAACACCGTGATCCTCAAGCCCGCCGAGCAGGCTCCCGGGTGCGCGCTGGAGCTCGTCCGCGCGCTGCGCGAGGGCGGTGTGCCGGGCGACGCGATCGCGCTGCTGCCCGGCGAGGGTGAGGTCGGCGCCGCGCTCGTGCGCCACCGCGACGTCGCGACCGTCGCGTTCACCGGATCGGTCGCCGTGGGCCTCGACATCCTGGCCGCCGCCGCGCGGGTGCCGGCGGGCGGGAGGCACCTGACGCGCGTGGTGGCCGAGATGGGCGGGAAGAACTGCGTGATCGTCGACGCCGACGCCGACCTCGACGACGCCGTCCCGGGCATCGTGCGCTCGGCGTTCGACTTCGCCGGCCAGAAATGCTCGGCCGCCTCGCGCGTGCTCGTCCACGAGGCCGTCGCCGACGCGCTGATCACCCGCCTCGCCGGCGCGGTCGACGTGCTCGTCGTCGGGCAGGCCGACACGTTCGGCACCGCCGTCCCGCCCGTGATCGAGCACGCCGCCCAGGAGCGCGTGGAGCGCTACGCGGAGCTCGGCGCCCGCACCGGGCGCGTCCTCACGGCGCGGGCGTTCGACGTCCCGTCCGCCGGCTGGTTCTGCCCCCCGACCGTCGCCTGCGACCTGCCGGGCGACTCGGCGCTGCTGCACGAGGAGATCTTCGGCCCCGTGCTCGCCGTCGAGCGCGTGCCGAACGTCGACGCGGCGTGCGACCGCGTCGCCGAGCTCGCGTTCGCCCTCACCGGCGGGCTCTACTGCCGCAACCCCCGCACGGTCGACCACGTGGTCCAGCGCTCGCCGGTCGGCAACCTCTACGTCAACCGGCCCATCACCGGCGCGATGGTCGGGCGCCAGCCCTTCGGCGGCAATCGCCTGTCGGGGACCGGCTCGAAGGCCGGAGGACCGGACTACCTGCTCCACTTCGTGGAGCCGCAGGTGGTGACCGAGAACACCGTGCGACACGGACTGGTGGTGTGACCATGGAGCAGCGCGTGAGCCTGATCACCCTGGGCGTGGCCGACCTGGGCCGCGCACGGGCGTTCTACGAAGCGCTCGGATGGCGGACGGGCGCCGAGCCCGGCGCGGACGTCGTCTTCTTTCAAGCGGGCGGCATGGTCCTCGCGCTGTGGGATCGCGCCGAGCTGGCGCAGGACAGCGGCGTGAGCGACGGCGGCGGCTGGGGCGGCGTCGGCCTCGCCCACAACGTCGGCAGCCCCGCAGCGGTCGACGCCGTGATCGAGGAGGCGCGCGCGGCGGGAGCGGTCATCGCGCGCGAAGGCGCCGAGACGTTCTGGGGCGGCTACTCGGGCGCGTTCACGGACCTCGACGGCCACCCGTGGGAGGTCGCCCACAACCCGCACTGGACGCTGCGCGAGGACGGCTCGATCGCGCTGTAGGACGGTCAGGCGGTCCCGGCGACGATCTGGAGGAACAGCTCGTGCAGCCGGGTGTCGCTCCCGAGCTCCGGGTGGAAGGAGATCACGAGCAGCCGGCCCTCTCGCGCGGCCACGGGGTGGCCGTCGACGCTGGCGAGGACCTCGACCTCCGCGCCGTGCTCGGCGATCCACGGTGCCCGGATGAAGACGGCGTGGACCGGTCCGCCCGGCAGCCCGAAGTCGAGCTCCTCCTCGAAGCTGTGCACCTGGCGGCCGAACGCGTTGCGCTCGGCGAGGATGTCCATGATCCCCAGATGGGCGCGGTCGAGCATGATCAGGCCGGCGCAGGTGCCGAACATCGGCCGCCCCGCCGCATGAAACGCGCGCAGCGGCTCGGCGAGACCCTCGCGCTCGATGCCGAGCGTCATCGTGGTCGACTCCCCGCCGGGCAGCACCAGGGCGTCGAGCCCGTCGAGGTCGCCCGGCACCCGGACCTCGCGGACGTCGGCGCCGAGCGCGCGCAGCATCCGGCCGTGGGCCTCGAAGCCCCCCTGCAGCGCGAGAACGCCGACGCGCACCGGCGCGCCGGCGGCGTCGCTCACCAGCCGCGGCTCGCGAGGAGCTGCTGCTCGTCGAGCTTGCGCGTCTCGAGGCTCTCCATCGCGTGGCCGAGGCCGCGCGAGGCGCTGAGCACGCGCGCGGGGTCCTTGAAGTGCGTCGTGGCCTCGACGATCGCCGCGCCGCGGCGCTCGGGGTCCTCGCTCTTGAAGATCCCCGACCCGACGAACACGCCCTCGGCGCCGAGCTTCATCACGAGCGCGGCGTCGGCCGGCGTGGCGATGCCGCCCGCGCAGAAGACGACGACCGGCAGCCTGCCGTGCTCGGCGACCGAGCGCACGAGGTCCAGCGGGGCGCCGTGCTCCTTGGCAGCCGTCGCGAGCTCTGCGTCGTCGAGCGTGCCGAGCCGGCGGATCTCGCCGTTGATCGTGCGCAGGTGGCGGACCGCCTCGACGATGTCGCCGGTGCCCGCCTCGCCCTTGGAGCGGATCATCGCCGCGCCCTCGCCGATGCGCCGCAGCGCCTCGCCGAGGTTCGTCGCGCCGCAGACGAACGGGACCTTGAACGGCCACTTGTCGATGTGGTTGGCCTCGTCGGCCGGCGTCAGGACCTCGGACTCGTCGATGTAGTCGACCTCGAGCGCCTGGAGCACCTCCGCCTCGGCGAAGTGCCCGATCCGGGCCTTCGCCATCACCGGGATCGTGACCGCGGCCTGGATGCCCTCGATCATCTCCGGGTCCGACATGCGGGCCACGCCGCCGTCGCGGCGGATGTCCGACGGCACGCGCTCGAGCGCCATGACGGCACAGGCGCCCGCGGCCTCGGCGATCTTCGCCTGCTCCGGATCGACGACATCCATGATCACGCCGCCCTTGAGCATCTCTGCCAGGCCGGCCTTGACGGTGAAGGTGGCTTCGTCGCGCATCTGCACGATTGTACGACCGCGAGCGATGACGAGATGGCGCAGGCTGGGCGAACGCTTGCGCCGACGTGGGCTGGCAGATGCTCTGTGAGTCATCACGCCGCCGCGGCGCGGCGGCGTGTCCCGACAGGGGTCGTTACGGATGAGTGCGCAGGCGGCCGCTCTGCGGCCGCCTGACCCCGCAGCCGGCCTTCACTCTCAACGAGGACCACGTGAGCGTCCCACCCCTCACCGCGGACACGCAAGACGGTCCGCCCGGCACCGGGATGAGCGAGCCGTCAGCCGTCCACCCGAGCGAGACCCGCGAGCACCTCGCCCGCGAGCATCCCGCCAGCCCTACTTCAACCTGAACGCCTTGATGCGGTCCGCATACCGATCGTGATCTCTGCTGTAGACGCCATACGCGAGCGCCTGGATGACGCTGAGCAGTGCGGTGTGCGAGCGCACGTAGGCGGGACTGTTCGAGGAGTAGTAGAGCTGGATGTGCGAGAGCTTCGCCACGTCCGACAGCGTGGCATCGGTCACCGCGATCGTCTTGGCCTTGCGGTGGCGGGCGATCTTCATCGCGCGCACGACGAGCGGGTGCGGGCGTCCGGCCGAGAGGCCGATGACGAGGGTGTCCTCGTCGATCCGGCCCAGCCGGCTGAGCGCCTCCTGCGAGGGGCTGGCGACGATGTCGGCCTGGATGTCGAGCAGCATCAGCAGGTGGCGCAGGTAGCTCGCGAAGAACGCCATCTGATCGGTGCCGACGACGAGCACGCGCGTGGACTCCGCGATCGCCTCGATGCACGCCTCGACGTCGCTGCGCGAGACCTTGCGCGCCGTCTCCTCGACGTTCACGTGGTCGGCGGCGATCGCCGTCTCGAACTCGTTCTGGTCCAGCGAGAAGAGCGGCTGGTCGGAGGTGATGCCGCCGCCGACCTGGCCGGCCGCCACGCGGCGCCGGTACTCCTCGCGCGCGGAGGTCTGCAGCTCGGGAAATCCCTCGAAGCCGAGCGCCTGCGAGAAGCGGACGACCGTCGAGCTCGAGGTGTTCGCGCGGCGCGCGAGCTCCTCGGCCGTCTGGAAGGCCACGTCGTCCAGGTGGTCGACGATGTACTGCGCGACGTCCTTCTGTGATCGCGAGAACTCGTCGAAGCGCGCCTGGATGTACGCGGAGAGGGATTGATGGCCGCTGGCCTCGTGAGGCGCGGCAGGGGTCGTGGATGCGGTCCGCTTCATGGGCATGGCTGGATTCGACGGCGGGCCACCCCCTTCCTGCTCCGGAGCCTGGGAGGATCCGCGGCGGATGCCCGACCACGCCTGGCAGGTCACGCTCGCCCGCCCCCTCCCGGCCGCCGTCCGTCCCGGGCGCGGCCTGCTGCTGCCGGTCGCCGGACGGGCGACGCGAGGCGGCTCGCCGTCACCGGTCGCGTTGTCCGCGGGTGAGCGCACCGTTCCCGTCGACGCATGGGGCATGCCCGTGAGGGCCGGCGGCGTGCTGCACGCCGACGCGTTCTGGGGCTTCGTGCCGCTCGGCCCCGCCGCGGATGCCGCGACGGTCGAGGTCCGAGCCGGCAGGTCGAGGCTCGGCGAGATCATGCTCGAGCGCGAGCCGTCCGCGACGCCGCACGCCGTCGAGCCGGGCCTCGTGGCGGTCTGCCTCGCCACCCACGACCCCCCGCCGGAGCTGTTCGCCGTCCAGATCGCGTCGCTGCGCGCGCAGAGCCACGAGCGCTGGGTGTGCGTGGTCTGCGACGACGCCTCCTCGCCCGCCGGCCTGGAGACGGTCCGGGGCGCGATCGCCGGCGATGCGCGCTTCACGCTCGTCGAGGGCGCTGAGCCGGCGGGCGCGTACCGGACGTTCGAGCGCTGCCTGCGCCACGTGCCCGCCGCCGCCCGCGCGGTCGCGTTCTGCGACCAGGACGACCGCTGGCACCCCGAGAAGCTGGCCGACCTGCTCGCGGCGCTGATGCCGGGCGTCATGCTGAGCCACAGCGACGTGCGGCTCGTCGACGAGCGCGGCGCGGTGCTCTCGGAGACCTACTGGACCGACCGCGAACGCTCGGAGGACCGGATCGGGGACCTGCTGATCGCGAACACGGTCACCGGGATGGCGTCGCTCTTTCGCCGCGAACTGCTCGACGCTGTGCTCCCCTTCCCCGCACCGCTCGGCCCCGACGCGTTTCACGACCACTGGGTGGCGCTCGTGGCCGCCGCCCGCGGAGGGATCGCCTACGTCGACCGTCCGCTCGCCGACTACGTCCAGCACGACGCGAACCTCCTGGGCCACCGCAGTCGCCGGGTCGAGCGCTCCGATGCGCCGCGCTGGGAGCGCTGGCAGGACTCCTACTGCGACCTGCTCCTGCCGCGGCGCGCGCTGGCGGCGACGCTGCTGCTTCGCTGCGGGGACACGCTGGACGACGCGCAGCGTCGCGACCTCGAGCGCATCGCCGCCCCGCGGCTCGGACACCTGGCCGCCGCCGCGCTGCGCGGCGCCCCGCGCAGGCGCCGCACGCTCGGCCACGAGTGGCGGATGCTGCGCGGCGCGCTCTGGGCGGCGCGGGCCCACGCACGACCCGGAGACGCGGTGGTGCTGCGCCGCGACCTGGCGGATCTGATGGCGACGATCTCGTAGCCTCGCCCCCATGCCCGACCGCATCGAGCTCGCACCCGGTCAGATCGAGACCCTGATCCACACCGCGGCGCTGGAGGATCTGCGCCACGAGACCCCGGCCGCCGATCGCGAGCGATCGCTCGGCCAGGCGGCCACGGCGCTCGACGCACTCTGCGGGCTCGCCGACCGCGAGGGCGCCGACGGCGTGTGGGACGTGCTCCACGAGCTCGATCGCGCGCAGATGCTCGCGTTCACGACGTTCGCCGTCGTGGAGCTCTCCCGCACGGCGTTCAGCGCCCGCGGCGAGCACATTGACTGACCAATCGGTCAGTTACACTCCGCAGCATGAGCGCCACCACCGAAACCCCGGCCGCGACCGTCGAGGCCGCCGACACGCCGTTCTCCCTCGAACTCAGCGAGGAGCAGCGCGAGATCCGCGACTGGGCCCACGGTTTCGCGGAAGGCGTGATCCGCCCGGCCGCGCACGAATGGGACGAGCGCGAGGAGACCCCCTGGCCGATCATCCAGGAGGCCGCCAAGATCGGGCTCTACGGCTTCGAGGGCATCGCGCAGTTCTTCTCCGACCCGACCGGCCTGACGATGCCGATCGTCAACGAGGAGCTCTTCTGGGGCGATGCCGGCATCGGCATGTCGATCTTCGGCACCTCGCTCGCCGTCGCCGCGATCTTCGGCCAGGGCTCGCCCGAGCAGATCGGCACCTGGATCCCCGCCTGCTTCGGCACCGTCGACGAGCCGGCCGTCGCCGCGTTCTGCGTCAGCGAGCCCGACGCCGGGTCGGACGTCTCCTCGCTGCGCACGCGCGCCAGGTGGGACCAGGCCGCGGGCGAATGGGTGCTCAACGGCACGAAGGCCTGGGCCACCAACGGCGGGATCGCGGGCGTGCACGTGATCGTCGCCTCGGTCGATGCCGAACTGGGCTCGCGCGGGCAGGCCGCGTTCATCGTGCCGCCCGGCACGGCCGGGCTCAGCCAGGGGGTCAAGGTCAAGAAGCACGGCCTGCGCGCCTCGCACACCGCCGAGGTCGTGCTCGACGAGGTGCGCCTGCCCGCCGACATGGTGCTCGGCGGCAAGGAGAAGCTCGACGAGCGGCTCGCCCGGGCGCGTGAGGGCCGCAAGGCGCGCAGCCAGGCCGCGATGGCGACCTTCGAGGCCAGCCGTCCGACCGTCGGCTCGCAGGCCGTCGGCATCGCCCGCGCCGCATACGAGTACGCACTGGACTACGCCAGGACGCGCGAGCAGTTCGGCCGCCCGATCATCGAGAACCAGGCGATCGCGTTCATGCTCGCCGACATGAAGCTCGAGATCGACGCTGCGCGCCTGCTCGTCTGGCGCGCCTCGTGGATGGGCCGCACCGGGCGCACGTTCGAGAACGCCGAGGGCTCGATGAGCAAGCTCAAGGCCGGCGAGGTCGCCGTGTGGGTCACCGAGAGGGCGATCCAGATCCTCGGCGGCAACGGCTACGCACGGGAGTATCCCGTCGAGCGCTGGCACCGCGACGCGAAGATCTACACGATCTTCGAGGGGACCTCGGAGATCCAGCGCCTCGTGATCGCACGCGCGATCTCCGGCATGCACATCCGCTGACCCGGCAGGAGAGCGCCGACCCGCCCCGAATCCCTTCCCGGTTCGCGTCCGGCGTTGCGACGGCGGGCATCACGGCAAGGAAAGGGTCAACATGGAAAACCAGTCGAGGGTCACCGGTTGGTGGGTGTTCGCCGGGATCCTGCTGGCGATCGCGGGTGTCCTGAACATCATCTGGGGCATCGGCGCGATCAGCGACGCGAAGTTCTTCATCGCTGATCAGAAGTACAT
>JADGPM010000133.1 GCA_017882425.1 Solirubrobacteraceae bacterium | reverse complement strand
GACATCGTGGGCGGCATCCGCGACACGGGGGACTACGGCCTCTACTTCACGATCGGCAACGTCTCGAACGCCGTCGGGCTGCTCAGCTCGAAGCTGACGTTCTGGGGTGTGCCCGCCGACTCCTCGCACAACGGCGAGCGTGGCGAGACGTGCATCTCGCCGCTGCCCTGCACCGGCGGCGGACAGACGAGCTCCGCCCCCCACCGGACCTTCCTCACGAACCCGACGGTCTGCGGCCCGCCGCTGACGACGAGGCTCGCGGTCGACTCCTACCAGGACCCGGGCCACGAGGTGACGACGAGCGACACGACGCCGACCGGCGCGACCGGTTGCGGCAGCGTCCCGTTCGCCCCGTCGATCTCCGTGCAACCCGACACGACGCAGCACGACTCCCCGACGGGCGTGAACGTCGACCTGCACGTGCCGCAGGCCGACGATCCCAACGTCCTCGGGACCTCCCACGTCAAGGACGTCGCGGTCACGCTCCCGCCAGGGCTGACGATCGACCCGTCGGCGGCCAACGGCCTCGACGCCTGCAACGACGACCAGATCGGGATCGGGACCGCGAACCCGATCACCTGCCCCGCGGCATCGAAGATCGGCACGGCGTCGATCGCGACGCCGCTGCTGCCCGACTCGCTGACCGGTTCGGTCTACCTCGGCAGGCCGCAGGCCTCGAACCCCTACCGGGTCTTCCTGGCGGTGAGCCGCCCCGGAGTTCAGGTCCGGCTGGCGGGCAGGGTCACGCCCGACCCGGCGACCGGCCAGCTGACGGCGGTCTTCGCGGACAACCCGCAGGTCCCGTTCAGCGATTTCGTCCTGCACTTCAGCGGCGGTGACAACGCGACGCTCGCAAACCCCTTGGCCTGCGGCGCTGCGACGACGACGACCTCGCTGACGCCGTACTCCGGCAACCCCGCGGCGGCCCCGTCGAGCGCCTACACCGTCGATGCCGACGGCCACGGCGCGGCCTGCCCCGCCACGCCGTTCGTGCTCGGCTTCAGCGCCGGGACGGCGAGCAGGCAGGCGGGCGCCACGACGCCGTTCACGCTCAACGTCGCGCGCGCCGACGGGCAGCAGTACCTCTCGAAGATCCTGATCCAGCAGCCGCGCGGCCTGCTCGGCATGCTCTCGAGCGTGCCGCTGTGCCCGGAGGCGCAGGCCGCGGCGGGCACGTGTCCGTCCGCCAGCCACGTGGGCGGGGCGACCGTCGCCGCGGGCGCCGGCGGTGCGCCGTTCAAGCTGTCGGGATCGGTCTTCCTCACCGGTCCGCACGCCGGCGCGCCGTTCGGCCTCTCGATCGTGATCCGCGCGGTCGCCGGGCCCTTCGACCTGGGCACCGTCGTCGTGCGCGCGGGCATCAGGGTCGATCCGGGCGACGCCCACCTGACGATCGACTCCGATCCGCTGCCGGCGATCCTCCAGGGCATCCCGCTGCGGCTGCGGACGGTCACCGTCGCGATCGATCGCTCGGGGTTCATCTTCAACCCCTCGAGCTGTGACGCCCTCGCGGTCGCCGGGACGCTGACGTCGACCACCGGCGCCGTCCAGCAGGTCTCCAGCCCGTTCCAGGCGACCGGCTGCGACAAGCTCCGGTTCGCGCCACAGATCACCGCGACGACGACCGGCAACCCGACGAGCAGGACGGGCGCCAGCCTGTCGGTGACGCTCACCGTCCCCAGCGGCAACGCGAACGTGAAGTCCGTCGCGGTCGCTCTGCCCAAGCAGCTCACCGCACGCGGCACGACGGTGCGCCAGTCCTGCGCCGAGGCCACGTTCAAGGCCGACCCGAAGACGTGCCCCCCGGCATCCCTCGTCGGCAGCGACGTCGCCGCGACGCCGGTGACCGGCGGGACGCTCGGCGGCCCCGTCTATCTCGTGAGCCACCAGGGCGCGCTGCCGACCCTCGAGGCGCTGCTGCAGGGCGACGGCATCAGCGTCGGGCTGAGCGGGGCGATCACGTTCGCGCCGACGCTGACCTCGACGTTCGCCTCGGTCCCGGATGTGCCGATCTCGACGTTCAAGCTCGACCTGCCCAAGGGTCCGCACTCGGCGCTCTCGGCGCTCGGCAACCTGTGCACGAGCCCGCTCGTGATGCCGACGACGATCACCGGCCACAACGGCGGGCGGCTCTCCCAGAAGACGCCGATCTCGGTGCCGGACTGCGGCGTGAAGATCCTCAGCGCGTCGGTCAGGAGGCACACCGCGACGCTCAGGGTGCAGATCCCCGTGCCGGGCACGCTGCGTGCGCGCGGCTCGGGGCTGCACACCGTGCATCGCGCGATCAAGCGGCCGGTGATCGCCACCGTGAAGGTGCCGCTCAGCAGGAGCGGGCGCAGGCACCTGGCCCAGCGCCGGCGCGGCCACCACAGGCTCGTGCTGCGCATCAGCCTGAAGCTGACCGCCGCCAAGGGCGGCCCGAAGCTCGCCGGTGCGTCGACCGCCGCGAAGCGTGTCGTGTTCGTCAGGTAGACGCCGCGGGTGAGACCGAACCGACACTGACAGCGCGGCCCCCCGCGGCGATGCTGCGGCCATGGGCTTCCTGAAGAACCGCCGCCTGAGCCGCAACGGCGTCGCGGCGAGCGCGACCGTCGTCGGCATCCGCCAGCACGAGAAGACCGCGACGAACGACTGGCGGCGCTACGACCTGATCCTCGACGTCGAGGTCCCCGGCCGTGCGGTCTTTCGCACCGAGACCCACGAGCAGCTGCTGATCGGCGGGCTCAACCCGAAAGCCGGTGACGTGCTGCGCGTCACCGTCGACCCCGAGGGCGACGACGTGCGGCTCGAGCTGTCCGGCGACCCGCGCTACGACCTGAAGGCGCGCCGCGCACAGAGCGACGAGCGCTACCAGGATCTGCTGCAGCAGCCGCCCGCGGTCTAGGCGTTCATGCGGTCGCGCCAGGCGACCAGCTCGCGCAGGGGCTCGAGGTCGTAGCCGCCGGGGGCGCCGCCGATGCCGAGGATGAAGTGGCTGACCCCCGCCTCGTGCAGGCCGTCGGCATGGTCCAGGAGACCGCGCATCACGCCGCGCGTGTGCTCGATCTCGGACGGGTCCCGGCCGACCGCCGCGCAGTGCTCGGCGAGGATCTCCGACTTGGCCCGGTAGTCGTCGACGTCGCCGAAGCCGTGCCACATCTGCGCGTGCTCGGCGACCAGGCGCAGCGTCACCTTCGGCCCGCTCCCGCCGATCAGGATCGGCATCGGCCCCACCGGCGCGGGGTTGAGCCTGTCCAGGCGCGTGCGGATGCGCGGCAGGTCGCGCGCGAGCGCGCGCAGCCGCTCCGGCGCCGTCCCGAACTCGTAGCCGTACTCGTCGTAGTCGCGCTCGAACCAGCCGGCGCCGATCCCGAGGATCACGCGCCCGCCGGAGATGTGGTCGATCGTGGTGTGCGCGTGGGCCAGCAGCTCCGGGTTGCGGTAGGAGTTGCAGGTGACGAGCGCGCCGATCTGCGCGCGCGAGGTCACCTCGGCCATCGACGCCAGGCTCGTGAGGCACTCGTAGTGGGTGCCGTCGGGCTCCCCGTAGAGCGGGTAGAAGTGGTCCCAGGTGAAGATCGTGTCGACGCCGAGCTCCTCGGCCGCCATCCACGCCTCGCGCATCTGCTGGAACGAGGTGTGCTGCGGCTGGACCTGAACTCCCACACGGATCGGCATCGGACTCCCGTCGTCATCGGACTCTCCCGCCTGCAGTCTCTCAGAGCTGTCTGCGCGCCAGGACCTGCTCGGCGCCCAGGAGCTTTCTGGAACACTCGCGCCCATGCACTCGGTCCAGGGGGAGGACGGCGAGGCGCTCACGCGCCGTGACCTGCTGAGGCGCGGAGCCGGCGGCGCAGCGGCGCTCGCGCTGTCCGGGGGCGCGCTCGGCGCCGCGGCGAGCGCCGTCGCCGCGCCCGCGCGTGCCCGGTACGCGCTCGGATTCACGAGCATGACCGCCGAGACGCGCGTGCCCGCGCTTCCCGTCGACGGCACGATCCCGAGCTGGCTGTCCGGGTCGCTGCTGCGCAACGGGCCTGCGCTGTTCGAGGTCGGCGAGGAGGCGTTCAACCACTGGTTCGACGGCCTCGCGATGCTGCACGCCTTCTCGATCACGCGTGGCCGCGTCGGCTATGCGAACCGGTTCCTGCGCTCCAGCGCCTACGACGCCTGGAAGCAGAAGGGGAAGATCCTGTACTCGGAGTTCGGCACCGACCCGTGCCGCTCGGTGTTCTCAGGGGTCAGCTCGGTCCCGATCAGCGCACCGATCCCGAACGCCAACGTGAGCCTCGAGGCCTGGGCGAACGGCTTCCGCGCGCACACCGAGGTGCCCATCCCGGTGCGCTTCGACCCGGCGACCCTCGCGACGCTGGGCGTCGTTCCCGGCAGCACCGGCCAGATGGGGACCGCGCATCCCCACGGCGATCTCGTCACCCGCGAGCGCTTCTCCTACGAGGTCTCGCTGGCGCCGCCGAAGACCGGCGTGCGCGTCCTGGTCGAGAAGGCCGGCAAGGTCCGCGAGCTCGCATTCCTGGCGTCGGCCGAGCCCGGCTACATGCACTCGTTCGCGCTGACCCCGCGGTACGTCGTCCTCTTTCAGCAGCCGTTCATCGTCAACCCGGGCAGCTTCGTCACCGGCCCGCCCAGGCCGATCGTCGAGCACTTCCGGTGGGCCGGCCGCACGCAGCCGGCGAACGTCGTGGTGATCGACCGTCACAGGGGCGGGGTCGTGCGCACGATCGAGCTCGACCCGTTCTTCGTCTTCCATCACGTGAACGCCTACGAGCGCGGCGGCACGATCGTCATGGACGTCAGCGGGCACATCGACTCGCGCATCATCGACGCGCTCTATCTGAAGAACCTGCGCCGAGCCGACCAGCGGCTCCCGGCGGTGAAGCTGAGGCGCCTGACGATCGACGTCGCCCGCGGGAAGGTGCAGGTCGAGCAGCTGGCGGCCGCGTCGATCGAGCTGCCGCGCGTCAACTACGGCCGCGTCAACCAGCACGCCTATCGCTACGCGTACGGCATCGGGCAGCGCGGTCCGGCGAGCGGGTTCGTCGACCAGCTCGTGAAGATCGACGTCACGCGCGGAAGCGCGCGGCTCTGGCGCGAGGCGGGGGCCTACCCGGGAGAGCCGGTGTTCGTCGCCAGCCCCAGCGCGACACGCGAGGACGACGGCGTCGTGCTGTCGGTCGTCCTGGACGCTCGGCGGCGTACCTCGTACCTGCTCGTCCTCGACGGCCGGACATTCGAGGAGCGGGCGCGGGCGACCGTGCCGCACCACATCCCGTTCGGCTTCCACGGGATCTTCACCAAGCGCTAGCGCCGGCCCACTCGCTCACGCGGTCGTCGGCTGCTCCTCCCCCGCGCGCGAGTCCAGCTCGCGGACGACGCCGTGGATGGCGGCGTCGCGCTCCATCCGGGCGTCGCTCACCGGGTTGAGGATCCCGCGCAACACCGACAGCACGGTCCAGCGGCGCGGGCGGATGATCCGCGGCGAGCGGTTCTCGATGCCCTCGACGATCGCGGCGCCCGCGACGGACGGGTTCAGGCGCTTGCGCAGGACCCTCGGCAGCGCGCCCTGCATCGTGTCGACCATCGGGTCCTGGTCGATCGCGCGGTGGACCATCTCGGTGTCGATGAAGCCGAAGTACGCGACGCTCGCACTCGCCCCGTGCGGGGCGAGCTCCACGCGCAGCGCGCGCCCGAGCTGCTCGACGCCCGCCTTGCTCATCGCATACGGGATCGCCCCGATGCCGTTGATGAACGCGTACACGGAGGCGATGACGACGACGTGGCCCTGGCGGCGCACGATCTCCGGCAGAGCGGCGTCGACGGTCCGGCAGACGCCCATGAGGTTCACGTCGATGACGCGGTCGAACGTCTCCGGCGCCACCGCGCGCAGCGTGGCGCCGCGCGAGGCGATCCCGGCGTTCGCGACGACGACGTCGAGGCCCCCGAAATGCTCCACGGCCGTCGCCACCGCGCGCTGGATCGCCCCGCGATCGGTGACATCCGCCGCGAGGCCCAGCGCCCGCGTCCCATGGAGGTCGGCCGCGGCGCGCTGCGCCGCCCCCTCGTCGAGGTCGACGATGACGACGGACGCCCCGCGGGCGATGAGGCTCTGGGCGGTGGCGAAGCCGATCCCGCGGGCGGCGCCGGTCACGAGGGCGACCTTGCCGTTCAGCTCGTAGCGTGGCATGCGTCCACTCTGCCAGGACGCCCACCCCCGCGCGTGCGCGCGCCTGGCGCGCAGGGCTTCGGCTACGCGACGGGCGACGTGCAGGCGATGGGATTCGACGAGCGCTGCCACGACGCCCCGTGGCTCGTCACCGCGCGCGCTCGTGCGACGGCTCGCGGCTCACGGCGCCCGCGCGAGGTCGACGACGCCGAAGCCGTAGGCGGCGTCGCGCCCCGGCGCGCCGAGATCGTCGACCGCCGCGTCCAGCCGCGCGCGGATCGTCGCCGCGCTCGCCGACGGGTCGGCGCCCCACAGCAGCGCGGCCGCTCCCGAGGCGTGCGGCGTCGCCATGCTCGTGCCCGACTCGCTGACGTAGCCTCCGCCGGCCTTCGCCGAGAGGATGTCGACCCCAGGCGCGGTCAGCTCGACGTCGGCGTTCTCGTTGGAGAACGGCGCGACCGCGTCGCGTGTGTCGATCGCCCCGACCGAGACGACCTGCGGCAGCCCCGCAGGGAACTCCGTCGCGCCGGTGCCGTCGTTGCCGGCCGCCGCCACGAGCAGCGACCCGCTGCGCCCGCCGCGCGCGTACGCCGTCTTCGCCGCCTCGGCGAGCGTCCGCGACGACGGGCCGCCCAGGCTCATCGAGATGACCCGCGCGCCACGGTCGTGCAACCAGCGCATGCAGGCCGCGACGTCGGCGACGGTGCCCGAGCCGCCCGCGCCACCGAGGGCGCGGCAGACGATCAGCGGGGCGTCGAATGCGACGCCGGCCACGCCGATGCCGTTGTCCGCGATCGCGCCGATCGTCCCGGCGACGTGCGTCCCGTGACCGTCGGCGTCGGCGCAGTCGCCCTCATTCACCGCGCCATCGCGTGCCGCGCCGCACGCTCGGATCCTCCCGCGCAGGTCCTCGTGCGCCGCGTCGATCCCGGTGTCGACGATCCCCACCGCAACGCCTCCGGAGGCCGGGAAGCCACCGAGCCCGTGCGCGCCCCAGAACGTCGGCGCGCCGACGCGGCGTACGCCGTACAGCGCGGGCCAGCGCGGATCGCCGGGCACCGCGTCGAGCGCGTGGACCTCGGTGTTCGGCTCGGCCCACGCGACGCCGCGCACGCGGGCGAGCCGCTGGGCGACCAGCGCGGGATCCCCGCTGACGCGCACCAGGCGCGCACCGGTCCCCGGGACGGAGCCGACGGTCGACCGGAGGCCCGCGG
>JADGPM010000132.1 GCA_017882425.1 Solirubrobacteraceae bacterium | reverse complement strand
GGCTCGCCGAGGACGCTGACGGTCCCGCCGGCCACGCGCTGCACGCCGACGATCGCGCGCATCAGCGTCGACTTGCCGCTGCCGCTCGGCCCGATCAGCCCGGTGACGCGGCCGGCCGCGACGTCGAGGTCGATGCCCGGGAGGACGAGGCGCCCGCCGCGGTCGACATGCAGGCCGCGGATCGCGATGGCGGGCTGCGCGCTCACCGGCGCCAGACTACGCCGCTGCGATAGCGTCGCGCCCCATGCAGATCCGCGCCGCAGTGCTCGAGGAGTTCGGAAAGCCGCTCGTCGTCCAGGACGTCGGGCTCGAGGGACCCAAGGCGGGCGAGGTCCTCGTCCGGGTCCAGGCCTGTGGCGTCTGCCACACGGACATGTACACGGCCAGCGGCGTCGACCCCACCGGCTACGCGCCGACGGTGCTCGGCCACGAGGGCGCCGGCATCGTCGAGGCGATCGGCGAGGGCGTCACCTCGCTGCGGCCCGGGGACCACGTCGTGACGCTGTTCTCGCCGCAGTGCCGCGAGTGCATCCACTGCACCTCGGGCAAGACGAACATCTGCCTGGCGATCCGCGAGCAGCAGGGCCTCGGCTACCTGCCCGACGGCACGACGCGGCTGCATCGCGGTGAGGAGCGCATCCGCCACTTCATGGGCACGAGCACGTTCGCCGAGGCGACGGTGATGCCGGAGATCGCGCTGGCGAAGGTGCCATCGGAGGCGGAGCTGGACATCCTCTGCACACTCGCCTGCGGCGCGACCACCGGCATCGGCGCGGCGCTCTACATCGCCAAGGTCGAGCCCGGCTCGACGGTCGTCGTCTTCGGCGCCGGCCTCGTCGGTCTCGGCGCGGTCGCGGGCGCGAAGCTCGCCGGCGCGGGCCGCATCGTGATCGTCGACCCGAGCGAGGACCGCCGCCGTGAGGCGCTCGGCCTCGGCGCGACCGACGAGCTCGCCGGCGGCGACAGCGTCGTCGAGGAGATCCTCGAGATGACCGACGGGTTCGGCTCGGACTACACGTTCGAGGCGACCGGGCTCGTCGCCGTGATGCGCCAGGCCGTCGAGGCGGCGCGCATGGGGTGGGGACAGTGCGTCATCGCCGGGGTCGCGGGCCGCGGCGAGACGCTCGACATCATCCCCCGCTACCTGATCACCGGCCGGCGCGTCGCGGGCGCGTCGTTCGGCGGGGCGCGCGGGCGCGACAACGTGCCCGAGCTGGCCCAGCTCTACCTCGACGGCAAGCTGCCGCTCGAGAAGTTCATCTCCCACCACCTGCCGCTCGAGCAGGTCAACGACGCGTTCGACCTCATGCACCACCAGGACGGGATCCGGACGGTGCTCACGTTCTGATCAGTTGCGCTGCGCGATGTCGAACGTCAGCGCGGAGGCGAACGCGACCCAGGCGCCATAGGGCGCGAGCATCGCTGCGGCTGCCGCGTTGTGGCGGCGCACGAGGCCGATCAGGAGGACGATCGTCGTGAGCAGGGCCAGGATCTCGGCGAACGCGGCGCGCGGCGCGTGGCCGCGGAAGAAGATCACCGTCCAGCCGAGGTTCAGCGCGAGGTTCGCCGCGTACAGCCCGAGCACGAGGCGCCGGCGCGGGCCGCGCACGTCGCGCCAGGCGAGGGTCGCGGACGCTGCGAGCAGGATGTACAGCACGGTCCACACCGGGCCGAACAGCGCCCCCGGCGGCTGCCACGCGGGCTTCTGCAGGTCGCGGTACCAGGTGCTGTCGACGTCCGTGGCCAGCCCGCCGGCCACGGCGACGCCGGTCACGGCAAGGCCCCAGGCGGCTGCGACGCGGCCGATCGGCGGGGTTTGGGTGCGATCCATGTACGGGGTTCTACCCGGTCGCCCGACCGGCGCCGCGCCAGGCCTGCTCAAGGTGCCGGCCGCGTCCTGAGGAAGCCGGCGACGGCCGCGTGGTACTCCGGCACGTCGAGCAGGAACGAGTCGTGGCCCCATGGCGAGGCGATCACCTCGTGGACCGCGTCGACGCCGCCGGCGGCCAGCCGCTCGTGGATGTACGCCGAGTGCTCGCTGCCGAAGCGCCAGTCGGTGTCGAAGGACACCAGCAGGAAACGGGTCGCGGCGCCGACGCGGGCGAGGTCGACGCCCGGCTCGGCGAACGGGTCGAAATAGTCCATGGGCCGCGTCAGGTACAGGTAGCTGAGCGCGTCGAAGCGGCCGAGGAACGTGCGGCCCTGATGGTCGAGGTAGCTCTCGACCTCGAAGTCGATGTCGAACGTCTGATGGGTGTCGTGCCCGCGCCGGCGCTCGCGGTCGAACTTCAGCCGCAGCGACTCCGTCGAGACGTACGTGAGGTGGGCCATCATCCGGGCGATCGCCATGCCGTGCGCGGGCCCGTGGCCGGTGCCGACGTAGTCGCCGTCCTGGAAGCCCGGGTCGCGCATGATCGCGGTGCGCGCGACCGCGGTGAAGCCGATGTTCTGCGCGGTCAGCCGCGCGCTCGCGCAGACCAGCACCGCGCGCTCGACCTGCTCGGGGGCGTCGAGTGCCCACTGCAGGACCTGCATGCCGCCCAGCGACCCGCCGATCGCGCCGCGCAGACGCTCGATGCCCAGGTGGGCGAGCAGTGCCCGGTGGACGGCGACGAGGTCCCGGATCGTGAACTGCGGGAAGCGCAGGCCGTAGGCTCGGGCGGGGTCCTCGGGGTCCGGTGACGACGGCCCGGTCGTGCCCGCACAGCCGCCGAGCAGGTTGGGGCAGATGACGAACAGCTCGTCGGTGTCGAGCGGTCGCCCCGGGCCGATCAGGGCGTCCCACCAGCCGCGCTGCTCGGGGTCGCCGTGATGCCCTGCGGCGTGCGCGTCGCCGGTCAGCGCGTGGCAGACGAAGACGGCGTTGCCGCCGTCCGGCGCGAGCTCGCCGTACGTCTCGTAGGCGACCTCGACCGGCCCGATGGTGCGGCCGGACTCGAGCGCGAGCGGGTCGTCCTGCGTGAAGAGGACGACCCGCTGCGTCTCGACGCGGCCCAGGCCCGGGCCGCTCGGCGTCATGCCGGCGCCGCCGCCTGCTTCGTCGCGGCCAGCGCCTGGTCGAGGTCGGCGAGGAGGTCGTCGATGTGCTCGATGCCGACCGAGAGCCGGACGGTCTCCTGGGTGACGCCCGCCGCGGCCAGCTCCTCCTCGTTGAGCTGGGAGTGCGTCGTCGAGGCGTTGTGGATCGCCAGCGACTTCGCGTCCCCGATGTTCGCCAGGTGACTGAAGAGCTCCAGGCTCTCGATGAACGTCCTGCCGGCCTCGAGGCCGCCCTTGACGCCGAACGTGACCAGGGCGCCGTAGCCGCCCGTCAGCACGCGGTCGGCGACCGCCTTGTAGGGGCTGGCGTCCAGGCCCGGGTAGTTGACCCATGCGACGTCGGGGTGGTGCTCGAGGTGCCGCGCGACCGCGAACGCGTTCGCGTTGTGGCGCTCCATGCGCAGCGGCAGCGTCTCGACGCCCTGGAGGATCAGGAACGCGTTGAACGGCGAGATCGCCGCGCCGGTGTTGCGCAGCAGCACCGTGCGCACGCGCCCGATGTACGCGGCCGCCTCCAGCGCGTCGCTCCAGACGACGCCGTGGTAGCTCGGGTCGGGCTGCGTGAGGCCCGGGAAGCGGTCGGCGTGCGCGACCCAGTCGAACTT
>JADGPM010000131.1 GCA_017882425.1 Solirubrobacteraceae bacterium | reverse complement strand
CGGCAGCGAGCGCAGCTCGGGATCGGACGTGAGGTTCCCGGTGATGATCACGCGGTTGATGTTCGAGGCCGCCATGGGGCGTGCTCCTTTCGGGGGCGAACGACGTCGCCGTGATGCGGATGATCTGCGGTCGCGGCGAGTCTAGACCCGCTCGCGGAGGTGACGGGCGAAGAACCCGCAATTTGCGTGGCCTGAGCGCAGGAGCGCCGCAAACCGCGCGTCTTCGGACGTGATCCCGGAAGGCGGAGGGCTAGTCGCGATCGCGCGAGTGCTCGCGCGAGTCGGACGACTCCTGCGCCTCGGCCTCTGCGGCCGCGGTCGTCGCCTGCCGCAGATCCGGAGCGGCCGGGGTGCCCGGGCGGACCTTGATGATCCGGAACCGTGTCACGCCGTCGGTGATGCTGAGGGTCCGCTGCAGCTGCTGCAGCAGCTCCTTGGGGCCCTCGAACTGGAAGAGGTCGTACTCGGCCTCGGTCGCGTGGTCGATCTCGAAGGCGAGCCTGCGCGCGCCGTACTCCTGCGAACCGACGACGGTGCCGGCCCCCTCGATCATCGTCCGCACGTCGGTGCGGATCTTCTCGCGGATGCGGTCCTCGGCCTTCGGGTCGAGAAGCAGCATGAGGTCATATGTCGGGATCGTCGCGGGCATGATGCGACGGGCGACGATAGCAGGGGGTGATCCGCCCCGGACCTGCGACTAGGGCGCACATGGGCCTCCTTCCGTCCGGACCGCCTCACGCCGCCCGCCCGCGGCGCGCGGCGGTGCAGCTGGCCGTCGTGGCCGGCCTCGTGCTGCTGGTGGTGCTGTGGCCGCGACTGCGCTCGGCGCCGCCGGACGTGCCTGACGCACGTCCTCGACCGGTGCTCACACCGGCCGCGGGCGCCTCGCCGACGGTGCCGGCCACGCCCGCGCCGCGCCGCGCGGGGCACCGCGCGCATCGCAGGCAGCGCGAGCCCCGCCCGCACCACCGGCGCCCGCGAACCCGGCGCTCTGCGCGGCGGCGGAGCGCCGGACAGGCCCGCCCGCCCGCACCTCCACGACCGTCCGGCGCCCGGGCGCCCGCAGCCTCCGAGTTCGGCCTCGACTGACGCGGCCGGATCCGCTGCTCGTCACTCGGCGTTCGCGGCCGCCTTCTCGCGGATGTCGGCGAGCTGGTCGTCGACCCAGTCGCCGGGCGTGCGCGCCATGACGATCGACTTCAGGCCGTCGATCCGGCGCTTGCGCTCGGCGGGACTCATCGTCAGCGCCGCGTGGATCGAGTCGGCCAGCTCCTGGATGTCGAACGGGTTGACGCTCAGCGCGAACTCCCCGAGCTCCTCGTGGGCCCCCGTGTTCTCGGAGAGGATCGAGACGCCCGCATGCTCGTTGACGAGCGGGCCCTCCTTGGCGACGAGGTTCATGCCGTCGAACATCGCGTTGACGAGCAGCACGTCGTAGTGCTTGTAGGAGGCGATCGCCTCCTCGAGGTCGTCGCGCAGCTTCAGGTGGATCGGCATCCAGTCCGGCGTCCCGTGCCGGTGGTTGACGACCGCGACGAGCGCCTCGATGCGCTCCAGGTACTCCGCGTACTCCGGCACGTCCGTGCGCGAGGGCATCAGCTGGGCGACGAACGTCACGCGCTCGCGGAACTCCGGGTGCTGTTCGAGGAACAGGTCGAAGGCGGTGAAGCCGCGCAGCACGTTCTTCGAGAGGTCCGCGCGGTCGACGCGCAGGATCATGAAGTCACGGCGGCGGCGCAGGATCTCGGATTCGAACTCCTGCGTGCGCTCGGATGCCGCGACGTTCAGCGTCGCGCCCGCGTCGATCGGGAGCGGGTAGCTGCGCACCCACACCTCGCGGTCATCATGGCGTACGACGCCGCGCTCGAAGTCCACCTCGAGGTCGAGCAGGTCGCGGCAGCACTGCAGGAAGTTGCGCCGGTAGGCCTGCGTGTGGAAGCCGATGATGTCGTTCGCGAGCAGCCCGTGGAAGAGCTCCTCCCGGATGAGGTTCGGCAGGACACGCCAGGCGTCCGACTGCGGCCACGGGATGTGGACGAAGTGGTGCAGGAACGCGTCGGGACGCGCGCGCCGCACGAGCGCCGGGAGCGTGTAGAGGTGGTAGTCGTGCACCATCACGACAGGCTCGGGGTGGCCCTCGGTCTCCTCGATGACGGCGTGCGCGAGGTCCTCGTTGACGACGTTGTAGCCGTACTCGAAGGCCTCGACCTCGTTGCGCCGGATGTCCGGCGCGTTGGAGAGGTCCCAGAGGTAGTGCTGGATGAACCACAGCATCGGGTTCGCGAAGACGTTGTAGAACGCGTCGTAGGCGACGGGGTCGCTGGCGACGAGCCGGACCTCGTACTCCCCGCCGGTCGGCGAGCGCACGGAGAACGGCCGCTCGCCCGCCTCCTTGGCGCGCAGCGCATCGCGCTCGGTCATCGCGCTCGCGACCCAGACGGCGCGCCGGTGGGATGCCAGACCGGTCAGCGCGGTGACCAGGCCCCCGGTCCCGCGCCGGATCGTGCCGTCATCCTCGAAGGTCACGGGCCCGCGGTTGGAGACGAGGATCAGGGGGGTGCCGGAGTCGCTCATGCTGCGTCCACCATCGTCGAGAAGATCCTCAGATAGTCGCGCAGATAGCGGGGCGAGAGGAAATGGCGCCGCGCGTGCTCCTTGCCGCGGCGGCCGAGGTCGCGCCCGAGCTGGGGGTCGGCGAGCAGCTCGATGCAGCGCGCGGCGCACTCCTGGACGCTCGCGACGAGGAAGCCGGTCGTCCCGTTCTGCACCTGCAGCGGGATGCCTCCCGCGTCGCCGCCGATGAACGGCTTGGCCTTCCAGAGCGCCTCGGTCACGGTCAGGCCGAACCCCTCGCGCGTCGACTTCTGGATGACGACGTCGGCGTGGGACTGGAACGCGTTGACCTCGATCGCGCCGACGCCGTTGAAGTTGTTGAGGATCTTGATGTCCTCGTCGCCGTCGGCGTGCGAGAGCGTCGAGTTGAAGAACTCCCAGCCCTCGGGGTCATCGCTCGCCATCGAGCCCACCAGCGCCAGCTGGACCTCCGGGATCCGCTCCTTCACCGCACGGTAGGCGTCGATGACGCCGAGCGGGTCCTTCCACGGATCGAAGCGCGAGACCTGCACGAGCAGCGGGCGGTCCGTGTCGACGCCGAACTGGTCGCAGACGTAGGCGGCGTCCTCGGGCGAGAGCGCCATGTTCTTGGGCGTCAACGGGTCGATCGCCGGTGGGACGATGTGGACCGAGCCGCCCATCCCGGCGGGGACGTAGTCCTGCACGTGGAAGACCGAGTGCGGGTAGCCCTCCACGAAGGGGAGCAGCCGGGCCATCGTCGCCGGGTTCGGCGTCGAGAGGTCGATGTGGCAGCGCCAGAGCCAGTGGGCGGCCTTCTCCGGGACGAGCGTGTGCAGCGCGGCCGGCTGGGGGTCGTGCACGAAGCAGACGTCGATCTCGCCGTCGAGATCGCGCGCGTTGATGCTGTTGTACTCCAGCCAGGTCGCCCACTGGCTCTCGCTGAGGTCCTCGGGCGCGCCCTGAAGGGCGTTGTGCATCTGCTTCGTCGCGTGGAAGAAGTCCTCCTGGCCGTAGATCACGCGCCAGTCGCACTCGAGCCCGACGTCGCGCATGAGCGGCACGAGCGTGTAGAGCAGCTCGCTCACGCCGCCGCCATAGGCCGTCGCCGAGACGTGCGAGATGCGCAGGCCCTTGAGGGGCTCGGCGAGCGCACGGCACTCCTCGACGATGTCGCGCCCCACGAGGTGCGTGTAGTCGGCGAGCGACTTGTGGCCTACGTGAACGGCCTGGAGCACTGCGCCAGCGTACCTGGCGTCCCCGGCGGCTCCGTCAGCCGCCGGGCGGACTGGCGAGCGGCCGCTCGCCGAGCGTGACGGCGAGCGTCTTCGGGGTCCCGGCGCGCACGATGCGCACCTTGACCTTCGCGCCCGGCTTCAGCGAGCCGATGATCTTCGAGAGGTCCGCCTCGTCGCGCACCGGCGTCCCGTCGATCGCGACGATCACGTCCCCGCCGGGAACGTAGTCCCGCGCCTGGAAGTGCACGGTACCGTTGCCGGAGCGCAGGCCGGCCGCGGCTGCCGGGCCACCGGCGGTCACGGTCTGGACCCAGGCGCCGGAGGGGGTCCGCAGGCCGAACTGCTTGGCGAGCTGCGGGTAGACCGGCGCCGTCGCCAGGCCGAGGTAGGCGTACTTCGGGCGCCCGTGTGTGCGCAGCTGGTCGAGCGAGCGGCGCACGGCGTCGACGGGGACCGCGAAGCCCACGCCGCTCCCGCTGCCGTTCGAGCTCGCGATCTGCGAGTTGATGCCCAGCACACGGCCGCCGGCATCGAGCAGCGGTCCGCCCGAGTTGCCCTGGTTGACGGCGGCGTCGGTCTGGATCGCGCCCGTCGTGGCGAAGCCGGTGAGCGACTGGATCGCCCGGCCGGTCGCCGAGATGATCCCGGCCGAGAGTGAGCGGTCCTCGCCGAACGGGCTGCCGATCGCGACGACCGGGGCGCCCACGCGCAGGTCGCCGGAGGAGCCGAGCTTCAGCGGTCGCAGGCGCAGGCCCGACGGGTCGACCTTCAGCAGGGCCACGTCGGTGAAGGGGTCGAAGCCGACGATCCGGGCCGGGACCTGGTTGTGGTCCCCGAAGCCGACGAAGACCTCGCCTGCGGGCTTGATCGCGCCGCCGGTGCCGCTCGTGACGACGTGCGCGTTCGTCGCGATCTCGCCGGTCGGGCTGACGACAAAGCCCGAACCGACGCCCTCGCCGGTCGGGCCGCCGATGCCCGTCGAGACGATCGTGACGACGCCCGGCGCGTCGCGGGCGTAGATGGCCTCCGGACTGAACATCCCGCCGGAGGCGGGGGCCGCCGGCGCGGCGGTGGTCCGCGGGGCCTGCGTCGTGCGCACGATGGTCGTCGTCACCGCGGTCGAGCCGCCGCCGGCGCGCCCGCAGGCCGCGAGGCCGAGGACCGCGGCCGGCAGGGCCAGCAGGACGCCCAGCCGCATGGGGGCGTGCGCGCGGACTGCGCGCCGGTGGTCGCTCGGGGGGTGTTCGCGGCCCTCGTCGCGCGTCCTCACGCCGGGATCTCCAGCGAGAAGGTCGTGCGGCCGGGGAGGCTCTCGACCGCCAGCTCGCCGCCCATGCGCTCGGCCAGCTCATGGGCTATCGCGAGACCCAGGCCGGAGCCCCGCGTGCCGTCGGACGTGTAGAAGGGCTCGAACACGCGGGTGAGCTCCTGGCGCGGGATGCCCGGCCCGAAGTCGGTGACCGCGACGCGCGGGCGCGTCGCCCGTGTCGACGTCGCGACGATCACGTCGGTCCCGGGCTCGGTGTGGTTCAGGGCGTTGTCGATGAGGATGCGCATGATCTGGGCGACGCGCTCAGGGTCGCACACGGCGACGACCGGTTCGCCGGTCAGGCGCACCTCGAGCCTGGATTCGTGCGCGGCGAGCGCCGGGACGAACTCGTCGGCGACCGTGCGCGCGAGCGTCGAGACGTCGGTCTCCTCGGTGCGCAGCTCCACCGCCCCGGCGTCCAGGCGCGAGAGGTCCAGCAGGTCCGTCGCGAGCTTCCCGAGCCGGTCGACCTGCTCGCGCAGCTGACCCAGGAACTTCGCCTTCGTCTCCTCGTCGAGGTCCTCGTCCTCGATCAGCTCGAGAAAGCCGCCGAGCGAGAAGATCGGCGTGCGCAGCTCGTGCGAGGCGGTCGCGATGAATCGCCGGCGGGCGGTGTCGAGCTCGGCGAGCTGACGCTGCATCGCGTCGAGCGCGCGCGCGAGCTGCCCGAGCTCGTCGTCCTGGTCGACGGGGAAGCGTGCCGAGAAGTCGCCGCGCGCGACGCGACGCGCCACGCCCTCGAGGCGCTCGACGCGCCGCCCGAGCGACCGGGCGACGAGGAACCCGGCGAGCACCGCGGCGGCCAGCGCGAGGATGCCGGCGATGACGATGCGGTCGCGCACCAGCGTGACGTCGTGCTCGACGTCGCCGAGCGGCGCGGAGTAGACGAGCACGTCGCCCAGCAGCGGCTTGCCGCTGTCCGGGTCGGGGAAGGCGATCGGCACCGCAGCCTCGACGACGCGCCCGCTGCTCGCCGACTCGGTCGCCGTCTCGGTGCGCCGCGACTGGACGGCGGTGTCGGCGGCGGGGAACTGCAGGTCGCCGATGTCGGTGCGCAGGTTGGAGTCGGATTTCACGTAGGGCTGTGCGCCGAACGTCCCGCGGTTGACGCCGAGCAGCGTCACGCGCGCGTTCGACTGGTCGGCGGCGTTGCGCACGGCCTGGTCGATCGTGGTGACCGGGACGGCGTTCGCGAGCGCCGAGCGGATCGGGCCGGTGAACCGCTCGGCGTCGCTGCGCAGCGTCTGCGAGCGCTCGGTGACGAGGCTCGACTCGAGCGTCGGAACGACGCCCACGTAGACGATGGCGATCGCCCCGAGCGTGATCGCGAAGAAGACGAGCGCCAGCCGGTTCGCGAGCGAGGTCACGCGTCTTCGGCGTCGCGGAAGCGGTAGCCCACGCCGCGCACCGTGAAGAGGTACTCCGGGTTGCGCGGGTCGGCCTCGAGCTTCTCGCGCAGGTGGCGGATGTGGACGTCCACGGTCCGCGGGTCGCGGTACGAGCTGTCGCCCCAGACCCGCGTCAGGAGCTGTTCGCGGCCCCAGACGCGGCCCGGGCTGTTCGCCATGGCGAGCAGCATCTCGAACTCGACGAACGTGAGCGCCACCTCGTCACCGCGCACGCGCACGCTGCGCTTGGCGGCGTCGATCCGCAGGCCGTGGACCTCGACCGGCGCCTCACCGGCGTCGGTCAGCTCGCGCGTCATCGACGCGCGACGCAGGGCCGCCTTGACGCGGCTGCGGAACTCCCGGACCGAGAAGGGCTTCGTGATGTAGTCGTCCGCGCCGAGCTCGAGGCCGACGATCTTGTCGACCTCGTCGGCCTTGGCGGTGAGCATGATGATCGGGACGGAACTGCGCGCGCGCAGGCGCCGGCAGGCCTCCAGGCCGTCCATCCGCGGCATCATCACGTCGAGCACCACGAGGTCGAACGTGGACTCGCTGAAGCGGTCGAGGGCCTCGCGCCCGTCGGCTGCCTGCACGACCTCGTAGCCGTCCTTGCGCAGGGGGTAGGACAGCAGCGTCTGGATCGAGTGCTCGTCGTCCACGAGAAGGATGCGGGGCGCCCGATCGGCCATGACTGGCTGTCAAGGGTAGGCGCTCTACCCTCCGGTGGGCGATGCTCGATCCGCGGATCTACCGGGCGGCGCTGCTTCCCGTGCTGCTCGTGCTCATCGTCGTCGCGTTCTCCCTCGAGGACGGCCCGGCGCCGCTGACCACCACCTTCGCCCCCGTGGCGTTCGACGGCGCGCGCGCGTCGCGGCTGCTCGACGACCTCGCGAGCCGCTTCCCGGACCGCCGCCCCGGGAGCGACGGCGACACCGGGCTGGCGCGCCGCGTCGCCGCCGAGCTGCACGCCGCGCTCCCGGCCGTCTCCGTGCACGCGCGGACCTTCAACGCGGAGACGATCGACGGGCACCGGGACCTGCGCACTGTCTGGGCCGAGCAGCCTGGCAGCGGCGGTGGGGCGCAGCTCGTGATCGTCGCCCACCGCGACGCCGCCGCCCGCGGGGCGAAGGCGGAGCTGTCGGGCACCGCGGCGATGCTGGAGCTCGCACGCGTGCTGGGGACGGCGCGCCCGGCACGGACCGTCACGTTCGCCTCGGTGAGCGGCGGCAGCGGCGGCCAGGCGGGGATGGCCGACCTGGTCGCGCACCTGCAGCGCCCGGTCGACGCGGTGCTCGAACTCGGGGACGTCGCGGGCCCCGTGGCGCGCTCGCCCCTGGTCGTGACCTGGTCGCAGTCGGCGGGGACCGCCCCGCTCACGCTCGAGCGCACCGTGGCGACCGCGCTGCGCCAGGAGACGGGGCTCGTCAGCCCCGACCCGCACGCCCGGACGGCGCTGGCGCGCTTCACGTTCCCGCTGACCGTCAGCGGGCAGGGGGTCGCGGACGCGGCGGGTCTGCCCGCGGTCCGCCTGTCGGCCAGCGGCGAGCTTCCGCCTGCGGGGGACGCTCCGGCGCTGCCCGCCCGCCTGGACGGTTTCGGCCGCGCGGCCCTGCGCGCGCTGACGGCGCTCGACGGCGGCCCGCAGATCGGGCCTGCGCCCGATCGCGACCTGCTGGTCTCGCGCAAGCTGCTGCCCGGCTGGTCGCTGCGTCTGCTGGTGTTCGCGCTGCTGCTGCCCGCGCTCGTCACCCTGATCGACGGCGTCGCGCGCATGCGCCGGCGTCGCGAGCCGTTCGCGCAGCGGGTGGGCTGGGTGCTCGCGCTCGGCGTGCCCTTCGCGCTCGCCGCCCTGTTCGGGCGCGCGCTCGGGATGACCGACGCCGTGGTCGAGCTCTCGCCGCCGGCGCCTCCCGGCGCCGTCCCGCTGCACGGCAGCGGCGTGGCCGCGATGGCGTGTGCGCTCGTCGTCCTGGCGCTCGGCTTCCTCGTCGTGCGGCCGCTGCTCGTCCGTGCGCTCGGCGTCGGCGGCGCCCGCGAGGACCCCGCGGCAGGGCTCGCGCCCGCGCTGGTCGCCTGCCTGTGCGGCCTCGTCGCCTGGGCGCTGAACCCGTATGCAGCGGTGCTGTTCGTCCTGCCCGCGAACCTGTGGCTGCTCGTCGGTGCCCGCGAGGTGCGCCTGCGCCGCCCGCTGAACATCCTCGTCGTGCTCGTCAGCCTGCTGCCCGTCGCGGGTGTGGTGGTGGTCTACGCCGCCCAGCTCGACATGGGCGTCGGCCAGGTCGCCTGGTTCTGGTTCCTCACGCTGGCCGGCGGTCAGGGCGGCGCGGCGGCGCTGGTGGGCTGGAGCGTGGCGGCCGGAGCGGCGGCGGCGGCGCTGCTCGTCGCCTGCCTGCCCGACACCGATGCGGCCGACCTCCCGGTGACCGTGCGCGGCCCGCGCAGCTACGCGGGCCCGGGGTCGCTCGGCGGCACGGACTCGGCGATGCGCCGGTGAGCGCCGGCCCAGGAGACCTGCGCACACCGGCTGCACAGCCCCAGGACCGATCCCGGACGTCCGTCGAGAACACTCAAGGCGGGACCTCTCCGGAGCCGATCCACCGGAAGACAGGCACGGAGGCCGGGTCGCTGACGGGCGAGGATCGCCGGGACGTCAACCTGAGGCCGCCGCCTGCGCACCCCATCGTGATCCAGGACGCTGACCGCATGTTGCACCTCAAGAGGCTCCGCACTCGCATCGAAGAGGGGCGGTACGCCGTCGACCCCACCGTGGTCGCCGACGCGGTCCTCCGGCGACTCGCCACGCTGCGGCGCGACCAGCCCTCGATCGGCCTCTACGACCCGATCAGCCCACCCGATGCTCGTATCCCGCGAGCGTGCGGTGGGGGCCTCTCCGCCGGCTGAACACCGCCCCGGGCGGTCCGCCGGACACCACGCCGACGCGCACGAGTCCCGTCACCCCGCCGGCAGCGGCGTCTGGCAGGCACGTGCACAGCTCGAAGTCCTCGCCACCGCAGGCCCCGAGCTCGGCGGGATCGACCCCGAGCTGCGCCGCGACCTCGGCGACGCCCGCGGCGAGCGGCAGCGCATCGAGGTCCAGCTCGAGCCGGACGCCGCTGCGTCGCCCGATGTGCCCGGCGTCGGTGGCAAGCCCGTCGGAGAGGTCGATGAGCGCGTGGGCGCCGGCGCGCGACAGCGCGCGTCCGGTCTCCAGCCGCGGCAGCGGGCGCAGGTGGGCGGCGACGAGCGCGTCCGCGTGCGCCGATCGCGCGCGGCCCTCGAGCACCGCGAGTCCGGCGGCCGAGCCGCCCAGCTCGCCGGTCACGTAGACGCCGTCGCCCGGGCGCGCGCCGTCCCGGCCGATCAGCGCCTCGGCGTCGTCTGCCCAGCCCACGACGGTGACGGCGAGCGTCAGCGCCGGAGCCCGCACCAGGTCGCCTCCGGCGATCGTCGTGCCGGTGGCCTCGGCGAGCGCCTCCATCGCCCGCGCGACGTCGAGCACGGCGTCCTGCCCGAGGCCTTCCGGGACGCCGAGCGCGATGTACGCCTCACCGGCGTCGGCGCCCATCGCGGCGATGTCGGAGAGCGCGGCCGCGAGCGCGCGATGCCCGGCATCGGCGGGTGTCACCCCCGGAAGGTCGAGGCGGAAGTGCACGCCGTCGACCATCGCGTCGACGCTCGTCACCGCGAACGGCCGGGCGCGCACGACGGCTGCGTCGTCGCCGACCCAGCGCACGATGCGATCCGAGCGCGGGTGCATCAGCTCGGCGAAGGCCGCGATCAGCGACAGCTCCATGGGGTGATTGTGGCCCGTCGCCGGGCGACGGGGCTACCGGTGGCGGTAGACGATCCGGGCGCGATCCAGATCGTAGGGCGAGAGCTCGCAGCGCACCCGGTCACCCGGCAGGATCCGGATGCGGTACCGGCGCATCTTGCCGGCGACGTGGCCGAGCACCATGTGGTCGTTGTCGAGCTTCACGCGGAACATCGCGTTGGGCAGGGCCTCGACGACCTCGCCCTCGAACTCGACTTTTTCTTCCTTCGCCATCGACGCTGGACGGTAGCAGCCGAGCGCCCATCCGGCCGGGGAATGCGGCCTGCGGAGCGGCGGGTGACCGGTCAGCCGGTCGATCCGGGGGGCGCGAAGCCACCTGTCTGCGGCTGGGCGCCGCCGCCGTTCCCGTTGCCGTTCCCCGTGCCGTTGCCGTTCCCCGTCCCGTTCCCGGGGGACTGCTGCGGCGGCGACTCGTACTGGCCCGGCGGGAACTTCTTCGAGCCGGCCTTCTTCTTGGCGTTCTTGTCCTTCGTCGTGGGCGTGGTCGTCGTCGCGAGCGGGTCGACCGCGCCGCCCGGCGCCCCGGTGGTCGCGTACTTGCCGAAGAACGGCTGCGCGACGAAGGGCACCTTCGGCTGGGGAAACGGCTCGCACTTGCGCCCGGCCATCGCCGTCGTCATGAAGTCGTGCCAGATGCTCGCGGGCGCCTTGCCGCCGAACATCGTGCCCCAGCCGGGCACGTTGGTCATCGAGGTGTTGACGTCCGGGTAGCCGACCCAGACGGCCGTGTTCAGCGAGGTGGTGAAGCCGTCGAACCAGGCGTCGGTGAAGCTGCTGGTCGTGCCCGTCTTGCCGGCCGCCGGGCAGCCGATCTGCGCGGCGGTGCCGGTGCCACGCTGGACGTTCGCCTCCATCGCGAGCGTCGCCTCGTGGGTCTCGCCGTCGGTGAACACCTTGACCTTCTTCGGGGTGCCCAGCGAGCGATCGACATGGCCGTCGGGGAACTCGACCTTCGTGACGGCGATCGGCTTGACGCGCCAGCCGCCGTTGTTGACCGTCACGTATGCGCGCGTCATCTCGAGCGGCGAGACGCCGTGGGTGAGGCCGCCGAGGCCCTCGGCCGGGTAGGCGTCGAGGTGGCTCGAGATGCCCATGTCGTACGCCGTCTGGCGCACGTTCTCGGGGCCCATGTCGAGGTCGAGCTGCTGGAAGACCGTGTTGTCGGACTTCACCAGTCCCTCGAAGATCGTCGTGTTGCCGCCGTAGGAGTGGTCGTCCGTCTGGACGTCGATCTTCGTGCCGGTCGCCTGGTCGAAGAAGTTCAGCGGCTTGGAGTCGTACGTCGTCTTGTTGATGTCGACGCCCTTGCGCAGGGCGGTCATCAGCACCATGACCTTGAAGGTGGACCCGGGCTGGCGCTTGGCCTGGGCGGCGAGGTTGAACTTCGACGCTGCGTAGTCGCCCGAGGAGGCCATCGCCTTGATGTAGCCGTTGTTGGGGTCGATGCTCACGAGCGCGGCCGACGGGTCGCCGGGCACCGGCAGGCGGGTCGCGATCGCCCGGCGGGCGGCCTGCTGGAGCTTGAGGTCGACGGTGGTGAAGACGCGCAGGCCCCCCTCCCGCACGCGCGCGGCGCCATAGGTGTCGATCAGCTCCTGCTTGACGTAGTCGAAGAAGTAGCTCTCGCGGCGCTTGGCGTAGTAGGCGTTCTTGCGCACGCCGAGCGGGGCGCGCTGCGCGGCGATCGCGGCGCCGGGCGTGATGTAGCCCTCCTTGCGCATCTGGGCCAGCACCTCGTTACGGCGCGTGATCGCAGCCTTCGGATCGAGGAACGGGTTGTACTGCGAGGGCGCCTGCGGCAGGCCGGCGAGCAGCGCCGCCTCGGGGAGCTTCAGCGCGGCGGCGGGCTTGTCGAAGAAGACGCGCGCGGCGGCCTGGATCCCGACAGCCGTCTGGCCCCCGACCGTGCCGTACGGCACGTTGTTGAGGTACTGGGTCAGGATCCAGTCCTTGCCGCGACGCCCGGGGTGCTTGTTCTCCAGGTCGGTGGCCAGTTTCGCCTCGCGGATCTTGCGCTTGTACCCGGCGATCCCCGCGCGTGCCCGCTCGCCCTGGTAGAGGTTGCGGATCAGCTGCATCGTCAGGGTCGAGCCGCCCTGGACCGTCTGGCCCGTCGAGACGTTCTTGAACGCCGCGCGGACGACGCCCTCGTAGTCGACGCCCCCGTGCTTGTAGAACCGGCGGTCCTCGATCGCGACCGTCGCCTTGCGGACGTTCCCGGGCATGTACGACGAGATGATCGGCGTGCGCAGCGTGTTGCCCTGGATGAAGCCCAGGCGCGTGCCGTCGGCGGCGTAGACCACGGACGTCGCACCGGGGTTGATCGGCTTCAGCTTGGAGAGCTCCGGGGCGCTGGCCGCGATGTTGTAGACGTAGGCGGCACCGGCGCACGCGGCGATCAGCGCCGCGCCGGCGAGCAGTCCGAGCACGATGAAGACGGCGCGGCCAGGGCCGCCCCGCGTGCGTCGGATGTGTCGTGCGCGACGGGACATCTGGTCGGTGTTCCAGCCGCATGCCC
Organism: Solirubrobacteraceae bacterium; assembly: GCA_017882425.1. Classification (GTDB taxonomy): domain Bacteria; phylum Actinomycetota; class Thermoleophilia; order Solirubrobacterales; family Solirubrobacteraceae; genus F1-60-MAGs163. The sequence goes on along the minus strand of JADGPM010000131.1, from coordinate 3,435 downwards.
GCGGTCCTGCGAATCGCCTTCAGGGCATGCGTGCGGACAGCCGATTGTAGCCGCGGACGGCGGGCTGACACGCCGGTTGCAGCGGTCCGGCCGGGGGGTCAGCCGTCGTGCTCGCTGCCCGCGCGGGGGATGCCGGCGCCGCGCAGCGCCGCCAGGGCGCCGGCGCGCAGCCGCGCCTCCGCGTCCGCGCGCTCGCCCGCCGGCACCACCGGGCCGGCGAGGCGCAGGCGGATCCCCTCCGGCGTGACGTCGTCGATCGTGGTGGCGCCCGCGCCGGGGACGTCCGCGAGCACGCGCAGCGCGTGCGTCTCGTCGGCGTCCGAGCGCACCCAGACCGCCGCGGTCGTGGCGACCTCGTGCTCGCGGATCGAGTCGTTGCGCAGCGGTTCGGCGGTGAGCAGGCGGTTGGGCACGATGATCCGCCCGGCGTCCGCCGTGCGCACCCACGTGTAGGTGAGGGTCAGGTCCTCCACGACGCCGCGGATCGCACCGATCTCGACGTGGTCGCCGACGCGCACCGGCTGCGTGATGGCGATCGTGACGCCGGAGATGACGTTCGACAGCGGCTCGCGGGCGGCGAAGCCGATGATCGCGGTCACCAGCGCGCCGGATGCAAGCGCGGCGCTCGCGAGACGGTCGAACGAGTCGAACTGGAGCAGGGCGAAGAAGAGTCCGACCGCGACGATCAGCGCGAAGATCATCCGGCGCAGGAAGCGCAGGCGCGTCTCGCCGGCGGGATCATGACCGGTGGCGTGGCGCCGCTCGTGCAGACGCTCCTCGGCCGCGCGCATCACGCGCCCCACGAGCCACGCCGCGAGCAGGGCGACGAGGATCGTCGCCCCCGCGGCCACGAAGGGCTGCCAGCCGCTCGCGGCATAGGGGAGGATCAGGCCCATGGCAGCGGACGGTAGCCCCGGTCCCGGTCGCCTCGGCACGGCGTCGCCGCCGCCGCGCGCCGTCCTCCTCGACGCGCTCGGGACGCTCGTCGGGCTCGTCGATCCGTGGGCGGCGCTCGCCCGCGAACTGGCCGCGCGCGGCGCTCCCGTCGGCGAGGCTGACGCGCGCCGCGCACTGCTGGCCGAGATGGCCTACTACCGCGCCCACCACGACGACGCCGTCGATGCGGCGTCGCTCGAGGCGCTGCGCGACCGCTGCGCCGAGGTGCTGCGCCGCGCACTGCCCGAGCCGGCCGCATCGCTGAGCCCGGCGGCCGCGCGGGCCGCGCTGCTGGCGGCGCTGCGCTTCCGCGCCTTCGCCGACGTGCCGCCGGCCCTCGATGCGCTGCGCGCCGCCGGGGTGCGACTCGTCGTCGTCAGCAACTGGGACGTCTCGCTGCACGACGTCCTGCGCGACACCGGGCTCGCCGGGCGCGTCGACGCGGTGCTGACCTCCGCGGAGGAGCGCGTCGCCAAGCCCGCGCCGGAGATCTTCGCGCGCGCGCTCGAGCGCGTCGGCGGGATCCCGGCACACCGGGCGCTGCACGTCGGCGACAGCATCGCCACGGACGTCGCGGGGGCATCCGCCGCCGGGATTCCCGCCGTGCTGATCGACCGCGACGGTCCGGATCGCGGTCACGACGGCCTGCCCGCCGGCGTGCCCGTGATCAGATCGTTGTCCGAAGTGCTCCCCTGCGGCCTCCCGACCTTCTAACGTCCCGCGCGATGTCGACGGCCCCGCCCGCCTTCTCCGCCCCGCCGGGGGGCCACCCGAGCCCGCCGCTGGAACGCCCGGAGCTTCCCGACGGGGTCACCCCGACCCCCGTCGGGCCGCGCTGGCGCGCGTGGACCGCGTGGGTCGCACTCGTCGCCGGGTTCGCGGGAGCGATCGCCGGGGCGATCGCGCTGGCGATCGTCGCCGCGGCATTCGGCGCGTCGCTCGACTCGCCGCCTCCCTCGGTGAGCATCCTCGGGACCGTGATCCAGGACCTGTGCCTCGTCGGCGCCGCGGTCTTCATGGCGCGCCTGGGCGGGCGCCCGCGCCCGTGGGACTTCGGACTGCGCCCGACGCGCTTCTGGCCGGCCGTCGGCTGGGGTCTCGCCGTGTGGGTGTCGTTCTTCCTGTTCACCGCGGCCTGGGTCGCCCTGCTCGGCCAGAAGAGCACGGACGACACGCTCCCGAAGTCGCTCGGGGTCGACCGCAGCGACATCGCGCTGATCTCCGTGGCGGTGCTCGTCTGCGTCGTCGCGCCGATCTGCGAGGAGTTCTTCTTCCGCGGCTACTTCTTCACCGCACTGCGCTCGTGGAAGGGGATCTGGCCGGCGGCGATCATCACGGGCCTGGTGTTCGGCGCGATCCACGTCGGCTCGGCCGACCCAGCCTTCCTGATCCCGCTCGCGTTCTTCGGGTTCATGCTCTGCATGCTCTACGTGCGCACGGGGTCGCTGTACCCCGGCGTGGCGGTCCACGCGCTGAACAACTGCACGGCCTTCGGCGTCTCGCAGCACTGGAGCATCGGTGAGATCGTGCTCACGGTCGTGTGCTCGTACGCCCTCATCGCGGCGATCTTCCTGCTCATCCGCGCGTTGTCCCCGGCGCCGGCGGGGATCGCCGGGGTTCCCGCCGCCCGCGCCGCGGTCTAGCATCCGGCGCCATGATGCGCCGTCTCGCACCGCTCACCGTCGTCGTTGCCCTGGCGCTCGTGCCGGCGGCGGCCTCCGCGCAGGACACGCAGACGACGCCGGCTCCCGCCCCGGCTCCCGCGCCCGCCCCGGCTCCCGCGCCCGCTCCGGCTCCCGCGCCCGCTCCGCCCGCGGGGACGATGCGCCTCCAGCTCGTGCACGTCGGGTCCGGCGGCGTGCTCGCCGGCCGGCGCTGGGTCGTGCGCGGCACGGTCACGCCGTACGTCGCGGGCCAGCAGGCCAGCGTGCGCTTCTATCGCGGGGGCAGGAAGATCGCCGTCAAGGGCGTCGGCATCCAGCCGCGTTCCGGGACGGGTCGCTTCCAGCTCGGGTTCACCTCGAGCCGGCCGGGCCGGATCACGGTGCGCGCGAGCCACCGCGCGACCGCCCAGCTCGGCACGGCCGTCGCCAAGCCCGTGCGCGTGACCGTGCTGCCGCTGACCGCGACCCCCGGTGCGCGCGGCCTCGCGGTGCGGGTGCTGCAGACGCAGCTCTCGAAGCTCGGGTACGTCGTCGGCCAGCGCGGGCTCTACGACGACCGGACGGCCCGTGCGGTGCTCGCCTTCCGCAAGCTCACGGGGATGGCGCGCACGACGGTCGCCGGCTCCGACGTGTTCCGCCGGCTGGCCGCCGGCGCCGGGCGCTTCAAGGTCCGCTACCCGAGTCACGGCCGGCACGTCGAGGCGGACCTCACCCACCAGGTGCTGGCGCTGGTCGGCGTGCACGGCCACGTCGAGCGCATCTACCCGCTGAGCTCCGGGAAGCCGTCGACGCCGACGGTGCTCGGCTCGTTCCGCGTGTACTCGAAGACCCCGGG
>JADGPM010000010.1 GCA_017882425.1 Solirubrobacteraceae bacterium | reverse complement strand
TGGACGAGGGCCTCGTCTTCCTTGCCGACACCCGCACGAACGCCGGGGTCGACAACGTCAGCACCTTCCGCAAGCTGCACGTCCTGCGCCCCGCGCCGGACCGCGTCTTCGTGCTCGAGTCGGCGGGCAGCCTGGCGACGACCCACGAGGTGCTCGACCGCATCGAGCGCGATCTCGCGCAGCCGAGCGACCACGAGAGCCTCGCGACGGTCGGCCACCTCTTCGAGGCGGCGCTCTACGTCGGGCGGCTCAGCCGCGAGGTGGCCGGCGAGCACCGGGAGGCGCTCGCGGCGGCCGGGGCGGACGGCACCGCGACGTTCATCCTCGGCGGCCAGATCGCCGGGCAGCGGCCGGACATCCTGCTCGTCTATCCCGAGGGCAACTACATCCGCGCGTCGGACGAGCGCCCGTTCCTGCAGATCGGCGAGAGCAAGTACGGCAAGTTCATGCTCGAGCTGGCGGTCGAGGCGCACGTCGAGCTCGAGGCCGCAGCGAAGATCGCCCTGACCTCGATGATGATGACCGCGCGGGCGAACCTCTCGGTCGGGCCGCCCTACGACCTCGCGGTCTACCTCAACGGGTCGCTCGCGCTCGATGAGGTCCGCATCGCGAGCGACTCGCCGTTCCTCGGTGAGCTCGACGAGGTCTGGACGCGTCACCTCTTCGACGCGATCAGCGACCTCCCCGGCGTTCCGCCCGACGTGGGCGCGACCGTCGGCTGAGACGCCGCGGTCGCTAGCCTCGGGCGCCCCATGGATCCTGTGCGACGCATCGCCATCATCGGCTCGGGCCCATCCGGCTTCTACGCCGCGGGCCACCTCCTCAAGGCGCTCGGCGACGGATGCACGGTTGACATGTTCGACCGCCTGCCGACGCCCCATGGGCTGGTGCGCTCGGGCGTCGCGCCCGATCACCCCAAGATCAAGAGCGTCACGCGCGTCTACGACAAGACCGCGGGCCACGCCTCGTTCCGCTTCTTCGGCAACGTCACGTTCGGCACGGACGTCAACCACGACGAGCTCGTCGCGCGCTACCACGCGATCATCTACGCGGTCGGGACCCCCGACGGGCGCCTGCTCGGCATCCCCGGCGAGGAGCTGCGCGGCAGCTGGGCGGCCACGGACTTCGTCGGCTGGTACAACGGCCACCCCGACCACGCCGCGCACGAGTTCGACCTCTCCGTGAAGCGCGCGGTCGTGATCGGCAACGGGAACGTCGCGATCGACGTCGCCCGGATGCTGATGCTCGACGCCGGCGAGCTCGCGGCGACCGACACCGCCGACTACGCGCTGCAGGCGCTGCGCGCCAGCCAGGTCGAGGAGGTCGTCGTCGTCGGGCGCCGAGGCCCCGCCGAGGCGGCCTTCACGAACCCCGAGCTGCTCGAGCTCGGCGAGCTCGCGGCCGCCGACGTGCTCATCGAGCCGCAGGGCTGCGCCGATGCGGCGGCGATGCCCGAGGAGACGACCGCCAGGCGCAACGTCGAGATCCTGCGCGACCTCGCCCACCGCCCGCCGAGCGGGAAGCCGCGGCGCATCGTGCTGCGGTTCCTCGCCTCGCCGACCGAGATCCACGGGGACGACGAGGGCCGGGTCCGCGCGGTGACGCTCGAGCAGAACGAGCTCGTCGCCGATGCCGCCGGCACCGTCCGAGCGCAGCCCAGCGGCGTCAGCGAACGCCTGGAGGCGGGCCTCGTGCTCCAGGCGATCGGCTACCGCGGCGCGCAGCTCCCGGGCGTCCCGTTCGATCCCCACAGCGGTGTCATCCCGACAACGGACAGCCGCGTCATCGGGGAGGACGGCCCGAGGCTCGGCGAGTACGCCGTCGGCTGGGTCAAGCGCGGGCCGAGCGGCGTGATCGGCACGAACAAGAAGTGCGCGCAGGAGACCGTCGACGCGCTGCTCGAGGACCTCGCCGCCGGCAGGCTGCTCGACCCCGAGCCCCAGACCGACGAGCAGCTCGAGGCGTTCGTCGCCGAGCGCCAGGAGCATCACGTGCACTACGAGGGCTGGCAGGCGATCGACCGCCACGAGCGCGAGCGCGGCGAGGCCGACGGCAGGCCGCGGGTGAAGCTCACCCTCGTCGAGCACATGCTCGACGTCGCGCGCGGGCGCTAGCGCCTCTTCACCCGCGCGTGGCCGCCGGCCGTCGCCGCGCGCCGTGGCGCGTGCTCCAGCGCGAGGCGCGGTGGACGATGCGCCGCTGGCGGCGACTGAGCGGGCGGGCGACCGGCGGCCCCGTGACCGGGACGCGGTAGAAGCGGCGCTTGACGATGTCCACGAGTACGAGGTAGACGACGACCATCGCCAGCAGCACGGCGAGGAACGTCGCCGGCAGCGCCGTGAAGCCGAGCGTGTGCGCCACGGGCGAGTACGGGATCAGGATCCCGACGGCGACGACCAACAGCGTCGAGATCAGCAGCGGCAGGCTCGGCCTGCTGCGCAGGAACGGCACGCGCTGCGTGCGGATCGCGAACACGACGAGGCTCTGGGTCGCGAGCGACTCGACGAACCAGCCTGAGCGGAAGAGCGTCGGGCCCGCGTCGAACACCCACAGCATCACGCCGAAGGTGACGAAGTCGAAGAGCGAGCTGACCGGGCCGAAGACGAGCATGAACCTCCGGATGAAGCCCGTGTTCCAGTGCGCAGGGCGCAGCAGGCGCTCCTCGTCGACGTTGTCGGTCGGGATCGTCATCTCGCTGGCGTCGTAGAGCAGGTTGTTCAGCAGGATCTGCGTCGGGAGCATCGGCAGGAAGCTCAGGAAGAACGACGCCCCGCCAGCGCTGAACATGTTCCCGAAGTTCGACGAGGTGCCCATCAGGACGTACTTCATGGTGTTCGCGAAGATCCGCCGGCCCTCGGCGACGCCCCCCGCGAGGATGCCGAGCTGCTTCTCCAGCAGCACGATGTCGGCGGCGTCCTTGGCGACGTCGGTGGCCCCGTCCACCGAGATGCCGACGTCGGCGTCGTGCAGCGCGATCGCGTCGTTCACGCCGTCCCCGAGGAAGCCGACCGTCCGGCCGGCGTGGCGCTGCGCGCGGATGATCTGGGACTTCTGCTCCGGCGTGACGCGCGCGAAGATCGTCGTCACGGGCAGCGCCGCCGCGAGCCCGGCGTCGTCGAGCCCAGCGAGCTGTGTGCCGGTCAGCGTCCCGCGCACCGGAAGGCCGAGGTCGCGGCAGACCTTCTCGGCGACGCGGTCGTTGTCGCCGGTGATGACCTTCACCTCGACCTCGAGCCGCGCGAGCCGCTCGAGCGCCTCACCGGCGCCCGGCTTCTGCGGGTCGCTGAACACGAGGAAGCCCGCGAGCGCGAGGTCGCGCTCGTCGGCGTCGGCGAGGCTCGTCTGGCCGGCGGCGGCGGGGCGCGTCGCCACCGCCACCACGCGTGCGCCGGCGGCGAACTGCTCGTCGAGCACGCGTTGTGCCGACGCCGGCGGGCCCGCGCAGCGCTCCAGGACGATCTCCGGTGCGCCCTTGACGATCACGCGCGGCGCCGCACCGGCCTCCGCCACGAGGACGCTCGACAGCCGCCGCTGATAGTCGAACGGCCGGATCGCGAGTCGTGTGGCGCCGGCGGCGCCGGCGGCCGCGGCGGCCGGGGCATCGAGCAGCGCGCGGTCGAGCAGCGTGCCGCCGACGGCGGGTCCGTCGGCGACCGAGGACTCGTTGCACAGCACGCCGGCGCGCAGCACCGCGTCGTCGGCGGCTCCGGAGAGGCCGAGCGCGGCGGCAAACGTGATCTCGCCGGTGGTCAGCGTGCCGGTCTTGTCGGTGAAGAAGACCTCGATGTTGCCCAGGTCCTCGATGCTCACCAGCCGCTTGACGACGACCGACTGCCGGGCGAGGTTGTGCGCGCCCGAGGACAGGCTGATCGTCACGATCGCCGGGAGCAGCTGCGGCGTCAGCCCGACGGCGATCGCCAGCGCGAACAGGGTCGACTCGAGGATCGAGCGCCCGAGCGCGATGTTGATGACGAGGATCGACGTCGCGAGCACCGTCGTCACGCGGACCAGCAGCAGCGAGAAGTCACGCAGCCCGCGCTGGAACGCCGTCTCCGGCTGGCGGTCGCCCAGGCGCAGCGCGATCGCACCGAACGCCGTCAGCGCGCCGGTCCGCACGACGACCCCGGTGCCCGAGCCGCCCCGGACGACCGTCCCCATGAACGCGCACGAGGGCAGGTCGAGCGGCGAGTCGTGCACGGCGACGGGCTCGGCCTGCTTGTCCCGTCCGAGCGCCTCGCCGGTCAGCACCGCCTCGTCGCATTCCAGACCGTCGGCCTCCAGCAGCCGCACGTCGGCCGGCACGACGTCGCCGACGGACAGGTGCACCACGTCGCCTGGGACGAGGTCGACGACGTCGATGCGCGTCGTTTCCCCGTCGCGCTGCACGAGTGCCATGTGCCGTAGGCGTGCGTGCAGCGCCTCGACCGCCTGCTCTGCGCGGTACTCGTTGAAGAACCCCAGCCCGATGCTGAGGGCCATGATCGCGAGGATGATCGCCCCGTCGGTGCCCTCGCCGACGAAGAAGGACGTCAGGGCGGCGGCGACGAGCAGGATCAGCAGGGGGTTGCGCAACTGCCGCGCAAGGACGCTGAGCGGGCGGACGCCGTGGGCAAGCAGGGTGTTCCGGCCGACGGCCTCCAGCCGGCGCCGGGCGTCGGCGTCGCTCAGCCCCGTCGGCGCGGCTTGCAGCCGGGCGAGCGCCTCGCCCGGCTGCAGCGCGGCAGCGGTGGGGAGATCGAGCGCCCGCCAGCCGCTGTCGACGACCGGGTCGCCGGTGGATGCGGGCGCGTCGCGCACCCGCGGGAGTATGGAGTGCCACCGCGGCGCCGGGTCAGGCCGTCGAGCCGGGCGCCGCTGATGCGTCCGGTGCGGCGATCGCGTCCGGCAGGCCACCGGCCGGCCACGACCGCGATGCGCGTAGCGCGTAGCCTGACGGGACCTTGGACGCTCGTACAGGAGACCCCGCCGCAGCAGCGCCCGTGCTCGCCCTGACCGGCGTCTACCACGCCGACGGCTCGCTCATCGGCGAGCTGCGCTACTGGGTCGGCGCGCGGCTGGGCCGCGCCCACTGCTCGCTGTGCGACATCACCCACGGCAGCGTGCGCGAGAAGCAGGCCTGGCGGGACCGGCGCGACGCGCTGGGCGTGCCGTTCGACGCCGTCCATCTCGATGAGCGCACGGCCGCCCAGCGCGCGGCCAGCCAGGGCCGGACGCCGTGCGTCCTGGCCGAGACCCGCGACGGCGTCGAAGTGCTGCTCGGGCCCGCGCAGCTCGAGGCGTGCGCGGGCGATCCGCAGGCGCTGGCGCAGGCGATCCGCGGGGCGCTCGCCGCGCGACCCACCTGAGGCCTCAGCGCGCGAGCAGGACGGCGAGCGCGACGAGCCCTGCGACCTGCAGGGCGATCGTCAGGCGCGCGACGAGCGCCGCGGCCCGCGCCCGGCGATCGCGCCGCGGGCCGGCGATCCGCAGCGCCGCCGCCGACATGAGGAACGGCACGGGGCAGATCACGCCGCCCAGCGCGACGGCGAGCGCGGTCTCGCCTGCGCGCGGGTCCGGCGTGGGGTCGGGGAGGAGGGGCTGCATGCCTGGAATACGCCGGTGGGCCGCCGCGCGGATCGGTGTGACACGCTGACGGGCATGCCTCTCGATCCGCCGATCCAGCAGCTGCTCTCGATGCTCGCCGCCGTGGGCGTCGCGGACATGAGCACCACGACGCCCGCCGAGGCGCGGACCTGGTTTCGCACGTTCACCGTCGACATGCGCCCGCCGGAGACCGTCGTCCCCGTCGCCGCGGTCGACGATCTCGAGCTCGCCGGGCCGGCCGGCCCGCTGCCGGCACGCCGCTACCGCCCTCAGGGCGAGGGCTCGCACCCGACGATCGTCTTCTTCCACGGCGGGGGCTTCGTCATCGGCGACATCGACACACATGACAACCAGTGCCGCACGCTGTGCCGCGACGTCGGCGCCGTCGTGCTGAGCGTCGGCTACCGCCTGGCGCCCGAGACGCCGTGGCCCGGCCCGGTAGAGGACTGCCTTGCCGCGACCCGCTGGGCGGGCGAGCATCTCGACGAGCTCGGCGGCGACCCCACGTCGGTCGCCGTCGCGGGCGACAGCGCCGGCGGCAACCTGGCCGCGGTCGTCGCCCAGCGCGTGCGCGACGAGGGCGGGCCGGCGCTCGCCGCGCAGCTCCTGATCTACCCGGGCGTCGACATGGACGACGACGAGGAGCGCTACCCGTCCTACACCGCCAACGGCGAGGGCTACTTCCTCACCGCGGCGGACATGCGCTGGTTCGCCGACAACTACGCCGCCGCCGCGCCCGACCGCCGCGACCCGCGGATCTCGCCGCTGTACGGCGACCTCGCCGGCCTGCCGCCGGCGGTCGTGACGACCGCCGAGTACGACCCGCTGCACGACCAGGGTGCCGCCTACGCGCACGCGCTCACGGAGGCGGGAGTTCCGGTCGTGCACCTCGACTTCGCCGGGCTGATCCACGGCTACTTCGACATGGCGCGGCTCTCACCGGCATGCGCCGAGGCTGTCGGCGCGACCTGCGAGGCGCTGCGCGAGCGCCTCGTCGCGGCCTGATCAGCGGTACTCGGGGTTCGGGTGCTCGGGCTGTGAGAGGTCCCAGAGCGTCGCCGCATTGCCGTGCGCGGGGATGCCGCCCGCGTCCTTCAGCGCCCGCGCCTGGTGCAGCACGTTCCAGGCCATGAACACCGCGTTGCGCGTCGTCCACGCGTTGCGCTGCCCCCCGGCCTCGCCGTCGAGGTAGGAGGGGCCCGGGCCGGCCTCGCCGTTCCAGTAGCTGTCGGACTGCGGCGGGATCGTCAGGCCGATGTGCTGCAGCGCGTAGAGGACCTGCGCGCTGACGTGCTTGCCGCCGTCCTCGTTGCCGGTCGTCAGCGCCGCGCCGACCTTGCCGTAGTAGGACCACTGGCCGCGGTCGTTGAGCTCGCCCGAGTAGGCGTAGAGGCGCTCGATCACCAGGCGCGTCAGCGAGCTCTGGTCGCCGAGCCAGATCGGCCCCGCGACGACGATGACGTCCGCGGGCTCCACCAGCTCGCGGTGGAGCGCCGGGAAGTCGTCCTGCTCGTAGCCGTGCTCGCGCATGTCGGGCCAGACGCCCGGCGGGATCACGTGGTCGGCGGTGCGCACGACGTCGACCCGCACGCCCAGCCCCTCCATGATCCCCTTCGGGATCGCGAGCAGGCCGTCGGTGTGGCTCGGCTCCGGGGAGCGCTTCAGCGTCCCGTTGAAGACGACCGCGCGCAGGTCCCCGTAGTCCGTCGGCGCGTCCTGCACCTGCTGGTCGATGAACGCCTGGATCGCGTGTGGGATCGGCACGGCTCGTCTCCTCTTCGGTCCGGCGGGCCACACGGCGCGCCAGCCATCGGTCGCCGACGGGCGCGCGGCGTTACAGCGCGCTTCATACTCGCCCGCGTGCCCGCGCTGCTGATCGTCGTCCTGCTGCTCGTCCTCGCGCCCGCGGCGGACGCGGGGAGCGCCCCCACCTCGATCACGGGCGCCCCGGTGCGGACCGTCCACGCGGGGCAGGGGACGATCGGCTACCGCTCGGTCGGGTCGGGGCCGGCGATCGTGCTGGTCATGGGCCTCTCGGGGACGATGGACACCTGGCAGCCGTCGTTCGTCGACGCGCTCGCCGCGACGCACCGCGTCATCACGTTCGACAACGAGGGCATCCGGCGCACGACGCTCGGCCGCGGCCCGCTGACGATCGACCGGATGGGCCGCGACGTCGCGTCGCTGATCCGCGCGCTGCACCTGCGCCGCGCCGACGTGCTGGGCTGGTCGATGGGCGGGATGATCGCCCAGGCGCTCGCGCACGATCACCCCGAGCTCGTCCGGCGCCTCGTGCTGTGCGCGACGGCGCCCGGCGACGGCCACGCGACGGTGCCCGCGACGTCGATCCAGCAGCAGCTCAACGGCGGCGACGTCGCCGCGCTGCTCGGCCTGCTGTTCCCGCCGGGCCAGGACGCGGTCACGAACGCCTACGTCAGGGGCATCCTGTCGTTCCCCCACGTCCTCACGACGGCGCCGCAGAGCGTCGTCACGCTGCAGCTGGCGGCGATCGAGCGCTGGCTGCGCGGCGCGGACGCGGCGGGCCACCCGCTCAGCAGGCTGACGCTGCCGGTGCTCGTCGGCGCCGGCGCGCTCGACCGGCTGCTGCCGGTCGCCAACGCACGCCATCTGGCACGGGCGCTCCCGCACGCGCGGCTGCGCGTGTACCCCGGTGCCGCGCACGGCTTCCTCTTCCAGGACCAGGCGGCGTTCGTCGCCCAGGTGCGGGCGTTCCTGCGCAGTCCGTTCGCTGGGGGCGGGGCGCTCAGCGCGCGAGCTCGTCGATCGCCACGCTGACGGCGAGCAGCAGCGCCTCGTCCTGCCCCGGGGCGATCTCGATACCGAAGGTCTCGCGCACGCGGACCCACTTCTTCGAGACGGTCGCGACGACGTCGCCGTCGCGCTTGATCTCGTACTCGTGCTCGAGGACGTTGCCCTTGGCCTTCATGTCCTCACCGCCCTCGACGTCGATCTCGTAGCGGTCGCGGATGCCGACGATGAGCTTCTTGACGGTCGCCAGCTCGTTCCCGCCGCGCTCGATCTTCATCGTGCCGCGGACGTGCAGCTTGCGATCCTGGATGTGGGCGACCTCGTTGCCCGAGGTGTCCTCGAGGATGAACGTCTTGCGCACGCGCATCGCCTTGCCGTTCACCTTGTACACGCGCTCGCCGCCGTCGTCCTCGATCCAGAAGTCGTCGCCGATCGAGAGCAGCTTCTCGCGCATGACGAAGCGCCGCCCGTCGCCGTGTCCGAACAGTCCCATGCCTTCACTCCTTGTTCTCGGCCGCGGCCGCGATTCTGCGGGACACCCAGCCGGTGAGCCGCGGGGACAGGCGCTTGAGGCCGTACCCGACCCACGCCTCCGGGGCCACCGGCGCGACGCCACGGTCGCGCTCGACGGCCTTGAGGATGTTCACGGCCACGCGCTCGGGGCCGTAGTTGCGCCGCTGGTAGAGCTTCACGAAGCGCTCGCGCGCCGCCGGGTCGTCGGCCGCCCCCCGCGCGCGGCTGTTGCGTGTGATCGGGGTGTTGATGATGCCGGGGCAGATCGCCGTGACGCTGATGCCCGCGGTGTGCAGCTCGTCGCGCAGCCCCTCGCTGAGGCCCAGGACGGCGAACTTCGTAGCCGAGTAGGCCACCAGCGCGGGGTTCGCGAAGTACCCGGCCATCGAGGCGAGGTTCACGACGTGCCCGCTGCCGCGCGCGACCATCGGCGGGAGGAAGAAGTGGCAGCCGTGGACGACGCCGAGGATGTTGATCGAGACGATCCAGTCCCAGTCCTCGAGCTCGGTGTCCAGGAACCCGGCGGCGAGGCCGACGCCGGCGTTGTTGACGAGCAGGTCGACCGCGCCGATCTGCGCCTCGACCTCCTGGGAGAACGCGCGCATCGCCTCGCGGTCGGCGACGTCGACGTGCCGCGCGAGCACGCTGCGTCCGCGAGCGCGCGCGGCCGCCTCGACCTCGGCCAGCCCCGCGTCGTCGACGTCGCACACCACGAGGTCGGCGCCGCGCGCGGCGCACAGCAGCGCCGTCTCGCGCCCGATGCCGCTGCCCGCGCCCGTCACGAGCACGGTGCGGCCGGTGAGGTTCGCGGTCTCCATCGCGCTCATGCCTCCCGGGCCGGGACCCAGCCCGCCGGGAACGCCCCGGCAGGAACCTCGCCGGCGTAGTCGGGGAACCAGCGCCGCGCGACCTGCTCGGCCGGCCGGCCCTCCAGCAGCGGCCGCAGGTCGCCGAGCGTCAGCAGCACGCGCAGCGTCGCGCCGATCTGCAGGTCGGCGGCGGTCGGTTGCGCGCCGTTGACGATGCCCTCGGCGGCGAGCGCGTCGATGTGGTCGAGCTTCGGCGGCAGGCCCGCGAGGTCCTGTGCGAGGACGACCGCGGAGATGCGGTGGTACTTCCACGAGGCGCGCACGTAGGCGATCGCGAAGTCGGTGCCCGCCGGGTCCAGCGGGCCGGCGCCGCCGAAGCTGCCCATCGCCTCGGGGCGGAAGTGCAGCGCGCCCCAGGGCATGCGCCGCCCGAGGTCCTGCAGCACGGTGTCCCCCCACAGCTCCGCCTCGCGCACGGCTGCGGCGATCGGCTCGGGGTAGAGGGCGGGCTCGGGCGCGAGCTGCTCGAGGCGCTGGAGGATCGCCGTCGAGCCGTGCACCGGCTCGCCGTCGATCGTCAGGCCGGGGACGGTGCGCGTGCCCTCGCCGTACAGCTCCTCGACGGCGGCGTTGTGCTGCCCGGCCTGCAGCTCGACGCGCTCGTAGGCCAGGCCCTTGAAGGCCAGTGCGGCCTCGACCGTCTTGCAGGGATGCGAGGGCGGGAGCACGTGCAGGACGAGCTCGGGGGTGGTCGTGGTGCTCATGGCGGGGACCCTACGACCTGTGCGGCCACTACGGTGCCACCGATGCCGGAGCGGCCCGCGCTGATCAGCGTCGTGATCCCGACGTACGAGCGCTGCGCGAGCACGCGGGCGATGCTCGACCTGCTCGCCGTGCAGACGCTCGATCCGGCGGACTTCGAGGTCGTCGTGATCGTCGACGGCTCGCAGGACGGCACGCGCGAGATGCTCGAGGCCTACGACGCGCCCTACCGCCTGCGCTGGCGCTGGCAGCCGAACGCGGGGCTCGTCGCCACGCGCAACGCGGGCATCGCGCTCGCGAGCGGGTCGATCGTCGTGCTGATCGACGACGACATGCGCCCGAGCGCGGACTTCGTCGGCGCGCACCTTCGCGCGCACCGGGCGGGGGACCGGCTCTGCGTGCTCGGGCCGGTGCCGATCGAGGTCCCCGCGGGGTCCGGCCCGCTGCTGCGCTACATCGGGCAGAAGTTCAACGAGCACCTCGACCGCCTCGGGGCCCAGCCGGCTCTCGAGCTCGGCGTGCGCGACTTCTACGGCGGCAACTTCTCGGCCGACCGCGCATTCGTCGTCGAGGCGGGTGGCTTCGACGAGGGCTTCGAGGGCTACGGCTACGAGGACATCGACCTGTGGCTGCGACTCCACGCGCGCGGCGCGCGGGCCGTCCTCGCCCCGGACGCGGTCGCCGCCCAGACCTACGACAAGACGTTCGCGCAGCTCGCCGACGACAAGGAGAACGAGGGCCGCAACGCCGTCGTCCTCGCGACCCGGCATCCCGGGGTCGCGAGCGGCCTCGCGTTCGCGACGGATGGGCGCAACCCGTGGTGGTGGCGCGCCGCCCGGCGCGTCCTGCTCGCGCTGACGCGGGCGGTGCCGCGCACCCGGGCGGGTGTCGTCGCGCTGACGCAGGCGCTCGAGCGCCGCGACGCGCGGCGGATGCACCTCTACCTGCGCTTCGTCACCGAGTACTTCTACTGGATCGGCGCGGGCCCGGCGCTCGCGCGGGCTCGGCGCGGGGGCCACGCGTTCCAGGGCCCGCGGACCGCCGGACCACCTCGTAGCGTTCGGCCCCGATGACGCCGGCCGCCGCCTCGGTGATCCTCTGCTACCACCGCGTCGCGCGGCTCGTGAGCGACCCGTTCCATCTCGCGGTCCCGCCGGAGCTCTTCGCCGAGCATGTCGCGGTGATCGCCCGTCATCGCCCGGTTGCGCTCACCGCACTCGCAGCGGAGGTCGCGGGCGGCGATGTCCCGCCGGGCGGCGTCGCGGTGACCTTCGACGACGGCTACGTCGACAACCTGCGCGCGGCCAAGCCGCTGCTCGAGGCCGCGGGCGTGCCGGCGACCGTCTTCGTCACGACCGGCGCGACCGGCGACCCGGCCCCGTACTGGTGGGACGAGCTCGAGGCGCTGCTCGCGCCGGGGGGCGGGCCGCAGCCGCCGCGTGCGCTCGAGCTGACCGTCGACGGTGAGACGCGCGCCTGGCCGCCCGGGGCGACGGTGAGCGACCGCGGCACCGCCTTCGAGGTGTGGGCCTGGCTGCGCACGCGCGCGCCGCAGAGCATCGCCGCCGGCATGAGTCAGGTGCGGGCGTGGGCCGGGGCGGAGCCCGCGCTCGTCGCGGACGCGCTGCGCACGATGACGGTCGAGGAGCTGCGCGAGCTCGTCGAGAGCGGGACGATCGCCTGCGGCGCGCACACGCGCACGCACCCGCTCCTCGGGGCCCACCCGGCGGCGGTGCAGCGCGAGGAGGTCGGCGGCAGCCGCGACGACCTCGAGACATGGCTCGGGACGCCCGTGGCGACCTTCGCCTACCCGTTCGGCCGGCGCGTCATCGAGTATCGCGGCTCGAGCGTGCGTGTCGTGCGGAGCCTGGGGTTCGCGTGCGCCGTCACCACGGATCCCGGGCCGGTGACCGCACGCTCACCCCTGCACGAGCTTCCCCGGCACGTGGTGCCGGTCGACCTGGACGGCCCGGCATTCGAGCGCTGGCTCGCCGAGCGCCTGGCGCCCCCGCCGGGCTCGCCGCCGCTGCGACGACTCGCAAAACGGGTGCGTCGCGATCTGCGCGAGCGTCTGACCCCCGCCGGACGGCTCTGAGCGCCGCACGCCTCGTTGCACCCCGCCGCTCCCGCCTCCCGGGGCGCTACCGTGTCCGCAGATGTCGTTGAGGACGTTCCCCGTCGCCCTCACGCTCGTGTCCATGCTCGCCGCGCTTCCGCTGCTCTTCGCGGGCAGCGCGTCCGGGATGGCCAGCCACGCCGGCTGGCCGCGGATCGACGGCGTGCTCTGGATCAACAAGCTCGACCACGAGCGGACGAAGCACGGCACCCATCGCAGCGACGAGCTGCTGGGCGGCCACGGCTCCGACACGATCATGGGCGGCCCCCGCGCCGACGTGATCTGGGGCGACTTCAAGCCCAGCGGTCAGCCGACCACGCAGGTGGACCGCCTCTTCGGCGGCGCCGGCAACGACTTCATCTACGCCAGCCACGGCTGGAACCGGATCGAGGGCGGGTCCGGCAGCGACAGCATCCACGCCCACTTCGGGCACGGCATCATCGACTGCGGGTCCGGCCACGACGTCGTCTACGTCAGCCACCGCGGCCGGCTCGGCTGGAAGCTGCACGGCTGCGAGGTCGTGGACTACCGGTCCGAGGCCCAGCGCGGGCTGTAGCCGCGCTGGGCCGCCTGCCCGGCTACCCGAGCCGCTGCTTCAGCCAGGTCGTCGTCTCCTTGGCGCCGGCGGTGACGATGCCGCCGTG
>JADGPM010000130.1 GCA_017882425.1 Solirubrobacteraceae bacterium | reverse complement strand
CTCGACGAGGTGCCCCAGGAGGCCGCCGGCAGCAGCGCCGCCGCAGCCGACCACGACGGCGCCGACGCCGAGGTGCGGCCACTGCGCCGGCGTTCGTGACGATGCGCGTGGGGACGCGCGGCAGCGCCCTCGCGCTGACGCAGGCCGGGACGGTCGCCTCTGCGCTCGGCGGTGAGCTCGTCACCATCACCACCACCGGGGATCGCGACCGGGGCGCCCTCGACAAGGAGCGCTGGGTCCGCGAGCTCGACAGTGCGCTGCTGGCCGGCGACATCGATCTCGCGGTGCACTCCGCCAAGGACGTCCCGGCCGAGCTGCCGGACGGCATCGTCATCATCGCCACGCCGCCGCGCGCAAGCGCCCTGGATGCGCTCTGCGGCGCCCCCTCGCTCGACGCGCTCGCGCCCGGAGCCCGCGTGGGGACGAGCTCGCTGCGCCGCACGGCGCAGCTGCGCGCGCTGCGGGACGACCTCACGGTGCTCGAGCTGCGCGGCAACGTCGACACCCGGCTCCAGCGCCTGGCCGACGGCGACTACGAGGCGATCGTCCTCGCCCAGGCCGGCCTCGATCGCCTGGGCCGCGGCGGCGAAGCGACCGCGGCGCTCGACGCGCTCGTCCCTTGTGGCGGGCAGGGCGTCCTCGCGATCACGGCACGCGCCGGCGATGAGACCGCGTTCGCCGTGACGCGCGCGCTCGACGACCCGCGGACGTCGATCTGCCTGCGCGCCGAGCGCGCGCTCGTGCGCGCGCTCGAGGCCGACTGCCACACGCCCGTCGGGGCCCACGCGAGCTTCGACGGGCCCGCGCTGCGCGTACGCGCCTTCGTCGGGCGTGCCGACGGATCGGCCTGGATCAGCGACGCGCTCGCGCGGACCGACGGCGCGGAGGACCCCGAGGCGCTCGGGGCCGAGGTCGCAGCGCGACTGCGCTCGGCCGGAGCCGACGAGGTGCTCTGCCGGTGAGCGCCGCGCCCGGGACCGTCTACCTCGTCGGCGCCGGGCCCGGCGACGGCGCCCTGATGACGGTGCGCGCCGTCGAGCTGATCGCCGGCGCCGACGTCGTCCTGCACGACCGCCTGATCCCGGCGGAGGCGCTCGACGGCGCCCGCGCGGACGCCGTCGTCGTGGACGTGGGGAAGATCGGAGGCGGGGTGCACGTCCCCCAGGAGGTCACCACGGGCCTGATCCTCGAGCACGCGCTCGCCGGCCGCAGCGTCGTGCGCCTCAAGGGCGGGGACCCGTTCGTCTTCGGCCGCGGCGGCGAGGAGGCGCTGGCGTGCCGCGAGCGCGGCATCCCCTTCGAGGTCGTCCCGGGCGTGACGGCCGCGATCGGCGCGGCCGCCTACGCCGGGATCCCCGTCACGCAGCGCGGCCTGGCGAGTGCCGTCGCGTTCGTCACCGGCCACGAGGACCCGGCGAAGCCCGGGACGCACGTCGACTGGGATGCGCTGGCGGCCTTTCCCGGCACGCTCGTGCTCTACATGGGGGTGCGCCAGCTGGAGCGCATCGCCGAGCGGCTGATCGACGCCGGGCGAGCGGGCGACGAGCCGGCGGCGATCATCGAGCGCGGGACCTTCCCCGACGAGCGCGTCATCGCCGGCACGCTCGAGTCGATCGCCGGGCTGGCGGAGGCTGCGCAGGTCAGGACGCCCGCGGTGGCCGTCGTCGGCGCGGTCGCCGCGCTCGGCGCGCAGCTCGGCTGGCGCGACGACGCGCGGCCGCTCGCGGGCGTCAGCGTCGCCGTGACGCGCGCCCGCGCCCAGGCGAGCGCGCTGGCCTCGCGCCTGCGCGCGCTCGGTGCGCACGTCGTCGAGGCGCCGGCGATCCGCATCGAGCCGCTGCGCGCCGAGGTGCCGGACCTCGCCGGCTATGACCTGCTGTGCGTCACGAGCCCCAACGGGGCCGACCAGCTGCTGGCTCGCGTGCGCGACGCGCGTGCGCTCGCGGGCCCGACGATCGCCGCGATCGGGCCGGGGACGGCCCGCGCCCTGCGTGCCCACGGCATCGAGGCCGACGTCGTGCCCGAGCGTGCGGTCGCCGAGTCGCTCGTCGACGCGCTGCGCGAGCTCCCCGTGCGCCGCGCGCTGATCGCGCGCGCCGAGGAGGCCCGCGACGTGCTGCCCGACGCGCTGCGCGAGCGCGGCGCCGAGGTCGACATCCTCGCCCTCTACCGGACCGTCGCCGAGCCGCTCGACGAGGCGGCCCGCGTGGCCGCCCTGGGCGCCGACTACGCGACATTCACCAGCGCGTCGAGCGCGCGCCACCTCCACGCGGCCGCGGGCACGCTCGACGGCCCGCGGATCGTCTCGATCGGCCCGGTCACGAGCGAGGCGCTCCGGGCGCTCGGCCACGAGCCCCACGTCGAGGCTCCGAACCACACGCCCGATGGGCTCGTCGACGCGCTCCTCGCGGACGTCGCGGCACGATAGGTTCAGGCCATGCGCATCCTCATCATCGGAGCCGGCGGCGTGGGGGTCGCCGCGGCAGCCATCGCCCGCCGCAGGGACTTCTTCGAGCGCCTCGTGCTGACCGACGTCGATCACGCCCGCGCCGCCGGCGCCGTCGCGCGGCTCGGGGATCCACGCTACGTCGCGGCCGCGCTGGACGCGACGAACGTCGACGCGATCGTCGACATCGCGCGCATCGAGGAGGCCGACCTGATCCTCAACGCCTGCGACCCGCGCCTGAACCCGCCGATCTTCGAGGCCGCCCTCCAGGCCGGCTGTACGTACCTCGACATGGCGGCGACGCTCTCCTACCCCCACCCGGAGAAGCCCTACGAGCTGACGGGCGTGAAGCTCGGCGACGCGCAGTTCGAGAAGGCCGACGACTGGACGGCGAAGGGCCAGCTGGCGCTGATCGGGATCGGCGTCGAGCCGGGCTTCTCGGACGTCGCCGCCCGCTACGCCGCCGACCACCTCTTCTCGGACATCGAGGAGGCCGGCGTCCGCGACGGCGCGAACCTCGCGATCGAGGGCTACGCGTTCGCCCCGACCTTCTCGATCTGGACGACGATCGAGGAGTGCCTGAACCCGCCGGTGATCTGGGAGAAGGACCGCGGCTGGTTCACGACCGAGCCGTTCTCCGAGCCCGAGGTCTTCGAGTTCCCGGAGGGGATCGGGCCCGTCGAGTGCGTGAACGTCGAGCACGAGGAGGTGCTGCTGATCCCGCGCTGGGTGGACTGCCGGCGCGCGACCTTCAAGTACGGCCTCGGCGACGAGTTCATCAACGTGCTGAAGACGCTGCACCTGCTCGGCCTCGACAGGACGACCCCGATCGACGTGCGCGGCCAGAAGGTCAGCCCCCGCGACGTTGTCGCGGCCGCACTGCCGAACCCCGCCGAGCTCGGCGACCGCATGACCGGCAAGACGTGCGCGGGTCTGCTCGTGACCGGCACCGGCAAGGACGGGCAGCCCAGGGCGACCTACATCTACCACACGGCGGACAACGCCGACACGATGGCCCTCGACGGCAGCCAGGCGGTCGTCTGGCAGACGGCGATCAACCCGGTCATCGCGATGGAGCTGCTTTCCACGGGCGCCTGGTCGGGTGCCGGGGTCCTCGGGCCCGAGGCGTTCGACGCGGTCCCGTTCCTGGACCTGCTGGCGGAGTACGGATCGCCGCACGGGATCAGCGAGCGCGACCCGCAGAACCCGCAGGTCCCGCTCGGCGGGGCGTGAGCCGCCGAGCCTGAGCGATCGTGCCGAGCGTCCCGATCACGTTCCTCTCGGACTACGGGCACGCCGACGACTTCGTCGGCGTCTGCCACGGCGTGATGGCGCGCATCGCGCCCGACGCGCGGATCCTCGACGTCTCGCACGGCGTCCCGCGCCACGACGTGCGCTCCGGGGCGATGGTCCTGCGCCGCGCGCTGCCCTACTTCCCGCCGGGCATCCACCTCGCGGTCGTCGACCCGGAGGTCGGCGGCGACCGCGGCGCGATCGCGCTGCGCACGGCGGATGAGGACCGCATCCTCGTGGGCCCCGACAACGGCCTGCTGTCGCTCGCCGCGCGGCGCTTCGGCGGCGCCGTCGAGGCGGTCGACCTGACCCGCTCGCCCTACCGGCTCGAACCCACGTCCGCCACGTTCCACGGGCGCGACCTCTTCGCCCCGATCACCGCCCACCTCGCCGCCGGAGCGCACCTGGCGACCGCCGGCGACCCGATCGACCCCGACGAGATCATCAGCCTCGACATGCCGCTCGCGCGCGCCGAGGGCGACGAGCTCGTCGCGCACGCGATCACGTTCGACCGCTTCGGGAACGTGACGCTCGACGTCGAGCACGAGGAGCTGGCGATGTTCGGGCTCAAGCTCGGGCACCCGATGTCCGTCAATGGCGTCCTCGCCGTCTACACGACGACCTTCGCCGACGTCCCCGAGGGGGAACTGCTCGTCTACGAGGACGCCTACCGCACGCTCGCGCTCGCGGTGAACCGGGGCTCGGCGGCCGAGCAGCTCGAGCTGGAGCTCGACGCCGAGGTCCGCATCCGCCCCGCGTGACCAGATGACCGCCGCGCTCGGCAGCCCGCACCTGCACCTGCGGGCGACGACCTCCACGAGTGACCGGGCGCGTGCGCTGGCCGTCGCCGGTGCGCCGCACGGTGCGCTCGTGACCGCCGGCGAGCAGTCCGCCGGGCGCGGGCGTCAGGGCCGGGCATGGGCGGCGCCGCCGGGTCAGGCCCTGCTGATGTCGGTGCTGCTGCGCGAGCCGCCCGACCTGCTGCCGCTCGCCGCGGGCGTCGCGGTCGCGCGCGCCTGCGGCCCCCGGGCGCAGATCAAGTGGCCGAACGACATCGTGTTCACCGGCGGCGAGGGCGGCGCCCTGCGCAAGGTCGCCGGGATCCTCGCCGAGGGCCGCCCACAGGAGGGCTGGGCGATCGTCGGGATCGGCATCAACGTCGCGGTGGGCATCGGCGACCTGCCCGCCGAGCTCCACGACACCGCGGCGTCCCTGGAGCTCGACCCGCGCGACGTGCCTGTCGTCCGCGACCGCGTGCTCGCCGAGCTCGAGTGCGCGCTGGCGCTCGACACGGCGACGCTGCTCGGCGCCTGGCGCGAGCGGGACGCGCTGCTCGGCCGCACGGTCACCTGGGCGGGCGGCACGGGCATCGCGGCCGGGGTCGACGGAACCGGGCGCCTGGTCGTCGACCTGCCCGACGGCGCGCACGCGACGCTCGACGCCGGCGAGGTCCACCTGGGCGCCGCGGGGGCGACATGAGCGCCCTGCGCGTCTACGACCCGAGGCGCGACGAGGTGCAGGCGGCGGCCGTCCTCGGTCGCGCCTTCGCGCGCGACCCGGCCGTCGAGTACATGCTCGGCACTGCTCCGCCGCTGCGCCGGACGACATGGCTGTTGCGCCAGGGCATGCGCGCCTCGGACGCCGAGGCCGGCGGAGGGCACATCAACCTCGTCGGCGATCCGATCGCTGGAGTCGCGACCTGGATCCCGCCGGGCTGCGACCCGATCCCGTCGTTCTGGCGCCACATGCGACTCGGTGGGTACGGCGTGTTCTGGCGCTGCCCGCGTGCGCTGCCCGCGGTGCTGCGCCGCGACGCCGATGCGGAGGAGCGCTACCGCCGCGACCTCGAGCAGCCGGAGTGGGTGCTCGACCTCCTGGGCGTCGACCCTGCTCACCAGGGCACGGGCCTGGGGCGCCGGCTCGTACAGGGCGGCCTGGATCGCGCGGACACGGACGGGGTTCCCGTCTACCTCCAGACCTATCGGATCGAGAACGTCGCCTGGTACCGCACGCTCGGCTTCGGGGTCGTCTCGGACGGTTCGCGCGGCGACGTGCCGCGCGGATGGGGCATGCGGCGGATGCCGCGCTAGGCCGCTTCGGCCTTGCCGCCGTCGCCGCCGGTGCGCCCGCCGGACTGCGACTCGCCCGTCTCGACGAGCGCGACCGCCTGGCCCTCGACGGCAGCGTTCGCGCCGGCCTCGGCGGTGCCGGGGCCCTTCTTGCTGCGCCGGCGGCGGCCGCGGCGGCCCTTCCCCTTCGGGAAGTTGCGCAGCAGCTCGCGTGAGAGCGCGCCCGGCTTGCGCGAGAGGCGCGTGCGCGCACCGCGCAGCACCTCCTCGGCCTCCGGGGAGTGGGCGACCGCGGCAGCGAGGATCGCAGCCTGCAGGCGCCGGTCCTGGTTGCGCGTGGCCTGCACGAGGCGCCGTGCGTTGCGCGCGTGCGCGCCGCCGGCGGAGTTCACGAGCAGCCCGAGCAGGCGCTTGGTCTCCGGCCAGCGCTGGACGGCGTACTCCTCGTGGACCTCACGCGTGTACTCGGCGAGGCGCCAGATCCACGCGTTGGCCTGGTCGCGACGGCCGATGCGCTTCTCGGCGAGGGCCTGGAAGAGCACCTTCGTGCCTTCACGGCGCTCGTCGCGCGCCCAGGTGCCGACGAGGTCGACCGCGAGATCGAACGCCTCGGGGTCCTTCAGCGCGGCGATCTCCTGGAGCGCGCGGATGCGCAGCTGCGAGTTCTTGTTGCGCTCGACCGCGGTCAGCAGGAAGCGGCGCTTCAGCTCGCCAGAGCGGTCGAAGTGCAGCATCGCGCGAGCGCGGCGCCAGCCGCTGGGCTGCACGCGTGCGCCGGCGAGCGCGGCCCACATGTGCTGCTCGCCGTAGTCGAGGTGCTCGACCGCGATCCGCCACAGCTCGCGCTCGAAGACCTCGTGCCGCCGGTCCTCGTCCGCCGTCACCGGGAT
>JADGPM010000009.1 GCA_017882425.1 Solirubrobacteraceae bacterium | reverse complement strand
CTGGACCATCTGCAGGATGCGCTGAAGGATCTGACGAAGGCTCGTGAGAAGGCCACCGAGGAGGGGGGCGCTGCGATCGAGGATGCGATGGACAGGATCCGCGAGGCGAGCAAGGAGATCGCGGAGCGCGGGCAGGACCAGCTGACGGAGTGGGAGGACGCGCTCGAGGACGCCGCGGAGAGCGCGCGCCGCGAGTTGGGGCGCATCGCCGTGCACGCGCAGCGCTCCCCGGAGGCGCTGGCCGAGATGTCCAGCGAGATCCTCAAGCGCAAGTCCGAGCTCGCCGGCTGACGGGAGGTGACAGCCGCATCGCTCGGGAGCCGGTCCGCTACCCGCCGCGCCGCCCCGCGCGCTGCGCGTCCCACAGCTGCCCCGGGTAGTAGTCGTAGACGACGCGGTCGACGATCGAGAAGCGCACGCCGGCGCGCGCCATGCGCAGCGTCAGGAAGAGGTCGCCGGGGACGTTCAGGAGCGCGGCGGCCCGTGTGCGCGTGAACGACCGCAGACTGCGGTGCCAGATCGCTGCGGTGCAGGCGCGGCCCTGCCAGTCGTCCGGGAGCCCGGACCACGACGGCAGGAGCTCGGGGGGGAAGCCGGCGATGGTGGTCGGCGCCTCGCCGTCCGGCGAGTGGCGGAGCATCAGGCCGCAGGCGACCTCCGCGCGGTCTGCGCACGCCCGGGCGAGGAGCACCTCGATCGCATCGGGGCGCAGCGCGTCGTCGTCGTCGAGGTCGGTGATCCATGCGCCGCCGGCGATCCGGCGCGCCTCCTGGCGGGGCAGCGTCGCGCCGGTGAACCACGACCGCCGAGGGTCGCGCTCGACGATGCGATGCGTGACCGCAGCGAAGCGCAGCCGGGTGTCGTCCAGCGCGCTGATGCCCGGGGCATCGCGCGGGTCGAAGCCGTCGCCGACGATGACGACCTCGATGTTGGCATGCGTCTGCGCCAGCGCCGAGGGGATCGCGCGCTCGAGCAGCAGGTCCGCGCGGTCGGCCCGCGTCGGGATGCAGATCGACACCAGCGGGTCGCGGTCCTCGAAGGGGTCCAGGTAGTCCGGGAGGGCACGCGCCGCCTCGAGCCGGCGGCGGTTGCCCGCGTCGTCGATCAGCAGCTCGCGCAGCATCGCGATGACCTCGTCGTCGACGCGGCCCTGAAGCTGCCTGAGCGCCTCGCTGCTCTGGCGCGCCTCGACGTGGAGCGCCGCGAGCGCCTCGCCGAGCTCGGCGATGGTGCGCTGCGCCCCGTCGAGCTGCGCGCGCAGATCCTGGACGTCGCCGCGGCCGCTCGCGACGTCATCGCGCAGCCCGTCGACGCTCCCTCCCAGCCGGCCGATCGCCTCCGCGATGGCATCGAAGCGCCGGTCGAGCGCGTTCGCCAGCCGGGCGCGGGCCGGGTTCCTCATGTCCTGTGCTCCGTCGCGAACGCTCGCGCCGGGACGCCCTGGACCCGCACCCCCGCCTGGACGTCGCGCACGACGACGGCTCCCGCGGCGATCAGCGCTCCGTCGCCGACCGCCAGCCCCTGGGCGACCGACGCGCCCATGCCGACGGTGGCCTCGGTTCCGAGCGTCACGCCGCCGGCGACGTTCGCGCCCGGATTCAGCGTCGACCCCTCGCCGATGGTCGTGTGGTGTCCGACGAGCACTCCGCGGCCGAGCAGCGCGTGGTCGCCGACATGCGACTGCGCCCCGACGACGACGAGCGGTCCGATGACGACGCCCGCCCCGATGACGGCGCTCGGGCTGACGACGGCGGACGGGTGCACGATGGTCGCGTCGCCCCAGCCGGCGTCCGCGAGCAGACGGCGGATCCGCAGCCGCTCGTGCCCGACGCCGACCGCTGCGGCGGCGCCGGGGCGCGGCGGGACCCCCGGGTCGAGGATCGGCAACCCGTGTGCCTCGCCGCCGACTCGCAGGGGGTCGATCGGCTCGATGAGCCCGGCGACGTCGAGCCCGGCAGCCCGCGCGAACTCGATCACCTCGGCGGCGAACGAGCCGGTCCCTGCGATGTGGATGACCGTCGGCGGCACGTCAGGCGGTGGCGAACGGCCCGTTGACCGGCTCGAGCTCGAGGGTGCGGCGCGCCTGCGCGGCGTCCGCGACTCCGCGGCCGCTGGCTCGCGCCTGGAGCGCGGCGCGCTGGACGAGTTGCGCGTTCGTCGCGGCGTCGCGCTCCACATGGTCGAGGTACGGGTTGTCCTCGAGACCCGTCCGCACGTGGCCGCCCATCGCAGCGGCCAGTGCGCCGGCCGGCTGCTGGAAGGCACCGAACCCGGCGGCATGCCAGGGGCCCACGCTCGCGGGGAGCGCGTCGACAAGTGCGGACAGCGAGCGCGCGTCCGCCGGCGCGCCGTTCGGGAACCCGAGCAGGAGGTTCGCCGGGCAGACCGCCGGGAGGAGCCCGCGTCGCTCCAGCCGGTGCGCAAGATGGGCCATGCCCAGGTCGAAGATCTCGAGCTCGGGCACGATGCCGCGCTCGGCGATGCGCCGTGCCAGCTCCTCGATCGTGTCGATGTCGTTGACGCTCGCTCCGGTCGGGAAGTTCACCGAGCCGAGGGTGAGGCTCGCGAGGTCGGGGCGCGCGTCGCCGTCGAGCAGCAGGACGTCCGCGCGCTCGTCGCGGCTCGCACCGCCGCGCCCACTCGTCGTGGCGCACACGACGACGCCCGGGCAGCGGCGCCGGATCTCGCGGATCATCTCCCCGTAGGCCTCGCGTCGCCAGGCCGGACGGCCGTCGGGTTCGCGGGCGTGCAGGTGGAGCACCGTCGCGCCGGCGTCGAAGCAGCGCTCGGCATCGGCGACGATCTCCTCCGTGCTCAGCGGAACGTGCGGCACACGGTCGCGCTGCGCCGCCATCCCCGTCAGCGCCGCGCTGATGATCAGGGGCGGATACGGCGTCAGCGGGTGCGCCGGGTAGGGAAAGCGCGACATGCCGCGAGGGTACGTCATGCCGGGGAGCGGGCCCGGCCGACCAGATCGTCCTGGGCGCCGTCGAGCGGCGCCTGCTGCGGCGCCGCTGCGCCGCGGGCCGGCCCATGATGTACTGCACCGATGAGGCCGATGCTCGTCGTGACCACGTGCGCCGCGGTCGGTTCCATCGCGCTCGCCGGCGGGGCCGCTGCCGTCGCGAAGCCCTCGTGCAGGCCCAAGCACGAGGCGGCGGGCTGCACGCTGAAGAACGCGCGCTACGCGAACAGCTCGGCGGACGCGAACTTCTCCGTCAGCCTCGGCAGAGGGGAGGCCAGCGCCCCGGGGACCGTCAGCTGCACCACCCCCGGGAGTCCGCCGTCGGGCCCGCTGAACGTCCTGTACGGGAGCTACCCCCAGCTCGTGATCGGCAGGCCGAGGGTCGGCAGGAGCTACTCGCGCACCCTGCACCAGGACGTCGAGCAGTCGGCCGGCGTCCACATCGTCGGAAACATCGTGCTCACGGTCAGGCTCATCAGCGCGGCCAGGGCGCATCTGAGCTATCGCAACACCTACACCCAGACCGTCACCCGGGCCACGAGCACCGGCGGCGTGACCTCGACGACCACGGTCACGAGCGCCTGCAAGGGCACCGTGTCACAGACGCTCAAACGCGTCGCGTAGCTGTCCACGGGCCCGATCCCGAGGATCAGGTCGCGCGCACCGGATCGCCGACGTGCAGCGTCCCGTCGCCGAGGATGTCGGCGCGCAGGCCGCCGCGGTGCACGAGCGGGCGCAGCACCCCGCCGTCGTTGAGGCGGTCCAGGTGCGCACAGGGCTCGCAGAGCCGCCGCCCGCGGCAGGCCACCGCGCCGATGCTGAACGTGCGTCCGACGAGCGCGTTCAGCGGCGTGCCGCGCACCACGACGTTGCGGCGGTGGTCGATCGGGGCTCCGCGCAGCGCGGCGAGCTCCTCGAGCACCGCCGCGTCGATCAACGTCAGCGCGCTGCCGGGCCGGCCGGAGGCGAACGTGCCGGCGCCGGCGGCGTAGCGGTCGCCCTCGAGCCCACGGCCTGCCCGCGCGAGCGCGGCGTCGACGCGGACGACCGGACCGGTCGCCGACGGCGCGATGACGAGCGCCTCGACCGTCCCGTCGGAGATCTCCCCGGCGAACACGGGCGGCCATGTCGCGAGGTCCAGCGGCGCGACGAGCATGCCGTCCAGGACCTCCTCGGTCGTGCCGGCGGGGTCCCAGATCGGCCCCGAAGGGACGCCGAACATCACGACGGCGCGCGGCTCACCGCCCGCACGGGCGGGCCGCCGCGCGATCCACGGGCCGGGCCAGGCGAAGGCCGCGGCATCGGCGATCGGCACGAGCCCGAGCGCCCGCTCGGCGAGCCATGCCCGCAGGTCGTCCTCGTCGAGCGGCACCTCCGCGGCCGGCGCGCCGACGACGCTCGCGATGCACGCGGCGATGCTCGAGCGCTCGGTGTGCGAGCCCATGCCGGATATCGCGCGTCAGCTGCCGAACCAGCGCGCGCGCCGACTGGAGCCGAACAGCTCCTTCTCGGCGACGAGCTCGGCGGAGGGGGCATTGAAGATGCCGGTGCGCTCGGGGCCCGACAGGAAGTCGATGTCCACGCGTCCCACCCGGCCGTGACCGAACTCGATGTAGCACGAGCCCCGCCCGTCGTACGGGCCGGGTGCCGCGCCGCCCTGCCACTCGGCGATCAGGCTCTGCGCCACCACGCGCGCTGCGCCCTCGGCGAAGACGCCCGCCTTCGGCACGCCGGCGGTCGTGACGTCGCCGACCGCGTACACGCCGGGGAACCGGGTCTGCAGCGTCGCCGACTCGACGGGGATGTAGTCGTCCTCGGCCATGCCGCTCGCGATCACGACGTCGGGGGCGCGGTGCTTCGGGACGCCGAGGAACAGGTCGAACTCCAGCTCGCTGCCGTCGTCGAGCACCGCGACGCTGCGCGTCGGATCGATCGCGCTGACGCGCCGCCCGGTGACGAGGGTGATGTCGCGCTCGGCGAAGGACCGCGTCAGCGCGGCCGACGTCTCGGGGGACGGGGGCACCGGGGTGGGGAGCGGGATGACGAAGGTGATCCGGCAGGCCTCGCGCACGCCGCGCGCGGTCAGCTCGTCGTGCAACAGCAGCGCGCACTCGCTCGGCGCCGGCGGGCACTTGAACGGGGCGTCACAGACGCCGATCACCGCGTGACCCGCCGAGAAGGACGGGAGAATCCCGGCCAGCCGCTCGGCGCCGGCCACCGAGTAGAACTCGTTCCCGCCCTCGGCGAGCCCCGGCGTGGCATCCATGTCGTAGTCGGCGCCCAGCGCGACGACCAGGACGTCGGCCTCGTGAACGCCGGCATCGGTGGTGACGCGCCGCGCCTCGGGATCGATCGCGGTGACCGTCTCGCGCAGGACGCGCACGCCGGGCTTGGCGATGTCGCGGTAGTGCAGGCGCACGGACTCGGCGCTCGTGCGCCCGAACATCACGTCGAGCTTCGAGAAGCCGAAGACGAAGGTGTCGCTCTTGTCGATCAGCGTGACGTCGACGCCCTCGCCGAGCGCCTCCGACAGCATCGTGCTGAGCTCGAGGCCGCCGAAGCCGGCGCCCAGAATGACGACACGCCTGCGCATCGGCGGACCATATCCCGCTCCGCCCGAAGCCTGCGCCTTGCCGAGGCCGCCGCGCGGGGGTACGGTCGGCCGACCCAACGAGCGGAGAACCTGATGACGTATCTGATGACCCACTTCTGGCCGGGCGCGACCGAGGAGGCATACCGTACGCAGCTCGCCGCGGTCCACCCCGACGGTGGCCTGCCGGACGGGCAGATCCATCACGCGGCGGGACCCACGGAGGGCGGGTTCCTGATCAGCGCGGTGTGGGACTCGAAGGAGTCCGCGGACCGATTCGTGAACGACGTCCTGATGCCGAGCATGCCCGTCGAGGGCGGCTTCTCCGGGCATCCCGAGGAGCGCGTGGCCGAGGTCGTGAACCTGCAGAGCGCCTGAGGTGACGGAGGCCGCGGAGACCGAACGGGCTCTCCGCGGCCGCGCCGGCGCATGGTGGCCGCGCCGATGTCTCAGCTCGCCGAGAACGTGCAGGTGACGACGTTGCTGACGCCGCCGGTGGCGTCGGTCTGCTGCGCCTGGGCCGTGTAGGTCGCGCCGCTGGTGAGCTGACCGACCGCGGTCTGGACGGTCCACAGCGGGCCGATGATGAACGTGCCGGTGGTCAGCGTCGCGGCCGGGGTGCCGGTCGGGGTCGTCCCGGGGAAGAACTGCACCGTCACCGTGCCGGTCGAGATCGTCGTCGTCCCGATGATCCGGTCACGCCCGCCGCCGCTGCCGAGCGTGCAGCCGCCGAGGAACGTGATGTTCGGCGCCGCGGTGATCGTCCATGTCACCGTCCGGTCGGCGGTGGCGACGCCCACGGCGTCGAGCGCGTGGACGGTGAACGTGTGGTTGCCGACCGCCAGGCCCGTGTACGCCGCGCTGCCGGTGTCGCACGCGGCGAACGCGCCGCCGTCCAGGCGGCAGCGGAAGCTCGTGAAGCCCGCGTCGGTGAAGGCGAGGTTCGCCGTCGTCTGTGAGCTCGAGGCGGGCGGCTGGGCGGTGATCGTCGGCGCCGCGGTGGCGACCCGCCAGGTCCGCGAGGCGATCGCGGTCGCGATGCCGTCCGCATCGAGCGCGCGCGTGTCGAGTGTGTGGGTGGCGTCGGCCAGCCCGGCGAAGGTCTTCGGGCTCGCGCAGGTCGCCCAGGCACCGCCGTCGAGGCGGCACTGGATCGTCGTGTAGCCGGCCTGGGTGAGCGTGAAGCTCGCGCTCGCCGAAGCGGACGGGTTGGGCACGGTCGTCGTGATCGTCGGTGCCGTCGTGTCGACGGTCCAGGTGACGCTCGCCGCCGGGCCGCTGATGCCGGAGGACGTCGCGTGCACGTCGAAGGTGTGCGATCCGTTCGCCAGGCCGCTGAGCGCCTTCGGGCTGGTGCACACCGTCCAGGCGCTCCCGTCGAGACGGCATTCGAACCCGGTCCCGCCGCCGCCGCTGAAGGAGAAGCTCGGGGCCGGGTTGGCGCTGCGCGCGGCCGGACGAGCCGTGACGGTCGGGGCCGTGAGGACCGGGACGGTGACCGTCACGGCGCTGCTCGTCGCGCTCACGGCGGTCCACGTGCGAAAGCGCCCGGTGACGCGATAGCGATACGTGCCGCTGGCGGGCGGCGCGTCCGTGCACGACGTGGCGGGCGCGGCGGGCCCGGCGCCGCAGGTGCCGGTCGTCGCGACCCACGTCACGCCGCCGTCGGAGCTGCGCTGCACGAGGTAGGTGACCTCGCCATTGAGCGCCGGGCTCGACGGGGTGACCGTGGACGCCGTGAAGGTGACGGTGACCGTCGCGGTGGCGCTGGCGGGGACGGTGACCGCGGGCGCCGAGAGGGCGCCGGTCGTCGAGGGTCCCGAGCCCGTGCCGGAGCCCTTCCAGAAGGCGTCCGCGCCGGGGGCGCCGGCGAGGAGCACGCCGAGCGCGGCGAGCAGCGCGAGGATGGCGGCCCGCGGGCTCACGGGTCGATGTTCCCCGCGATGGCGCGGTAGGCGAAGGTCACGAGGGCGCCCTTGCAGCCGTCCTGGTTCGTCGGGCGGTCGAGCATCGCGATCGCGGGCCAGCGCTCGCTCGGCACGCCGAGGTCGGAGAGCGACGCGACGACGCCTGCCGCTACGCGCACAGGTGCCCCGGTCAGGGGCTGGAGCGCGAAGTCCGCGGCCTCACAGGGCTGGGCCGCCGTCGCCAGGGGCGCGTCGATGTGCATCGAGGTCAGCTCGATCGCGGTGACGGCGACGGCCTCGCCGAAGGGGTTGCCGATCTTCGCATCGAGCGGCTGCACGGCGCCGGGGGTGAGGGCCGCGCGCAGGTTGCCGCCGATCAGCAGGCGGCGGGCGTCGCCGGTGGTGGGGGAACCCGGATCGGTCGGCGTCGTGACGGGGACGACACCCTGGCCGCTCGTGGTGCCCGGGCGGACGGTGAGCAGCAGCGTGCGGAACGCGCGCTGGACGCGGCGACGGGAGTGGCGCGCGCGCACGCGCGTGGCCACGACGCGCAGGCGGTAGCGCCCTGGCCGGCTGCCGGGCGCGACGCGCAGGACGAGCGTCGAGCGCCGCGTCGCGGTGATCTTCGGCGTGAAGGTCGCGGTGATGCCGCGCGGCACGCGCAGCGTGAGGCGCACGGGGCTGCGCGCGATGTGGACCGCGGCGGTGCGTGCGGGCACGCCGCCGGTGCGGGGCCAGCCGCGACCGGTGATCGAGACGCGCAGGCGGACCGTGGTGCCGGCCCTGACGGACACGGGGGAGGGCGCGAGGCGCACCCGGATGATGGGGACGCGGTGCTTGCGCGCCGTTGCGGCGAGCGGGAGGACCCCGGTGCTGACGCCCGCGTAGGCCAGGCCGGCGACGGCGCAGAGCGCGACGGAGGCGAGGAGGGCGATGCGGCGAGCGCGGCGCATGGGGAGCAACGGTCGGGAGCGGCCGCGTGGGCGGCCGCTCCCTTCCGTCGGATGGCTCTGGGCGGGGGTGCCTAGGCCGTCTTGAGGTAGATCGTCAGCGACGCGCTCTTGCAGGCGTCCTGGTTGACGGCGGTGTTCGCCATCGACAGGGTGCCGCTCGAGACCGTCACGTTGCCGCCTGCCGGCACGGTGACCGGGGACGCCATGTTCGCGTTGAACGTGAAGTCCGCCGCGGGGCAGCCGCTGGCCGGGAGGCCGCCGATGCCGCTGAGCTGCTGGTTGCCGGCCGTCGGCTGGGCGGTGTCGAGCACGAGGTTCGAGACCTGGACCGCCGAGGCGCCGGGATTGTTGATCTTGATCGACGAGGTCGCCGCCGTGCCGCCCGGGTAGAGCGTGCCGGTGAACGTCACAGGCGTGATCGTGAGGCTCGACGTGGTGCCGACCGTCGCGGAACCGCTGCCGGTACCCGTGCTGGTCCAGAACGCGATCGCGCCGCCTGCGAGGGCGAGGGCGAGCACGACGATGAACGGGACCAGGACCTTCTTGTTGCGCTTGAGCGCGTGCATCACTGCGACTCCTTCTGGAGGTGGGAGAGGGGGACCGACAGAGCCGCCGCCGGCCGCACTGGAGGGAGGGCCTGGAGCGGAGTCCTGCGCCGCGCCATGAGGACCGCGACACATCGCATGTCGGTCCGGCGACGGGGCGTTCTGGACTCCCTTCCCGTGGTGCACAGGTTTGCGCCCGGAAAGCTCCAACAAGGCGTGCACGACGCGGTCCAGTGCAGCATCCATCGCGCGTCCGTAGTCCCTGACACGACGGCGACGGGCGGCTACGGATGCCCCGAGAACACTCCGGAGCCATGATCGGCGGCGGTGACGTCCTCCTCTCCGCCACGCCGCAGCGCTGCCCACCTCCGAGCCATCCCAGGAGTCCGCGTCGTATGTCTGGCGGCCGGTCTGGGCACGGTCGCCCTGCTCTCCGCCTGTGGCGGTGAGTCCGGACGGGCGCAGCAGCAGGCCACCGTGGTCACGGTCGTGCAGGGTCAGTCGGTGCACATGGCCCCCGGTACCGCACACGTCGCCGACCCCGCGCGCGCGGCGTACATCCGGCGCGTCGATGCGATCTGCCGCGTTCGCAATCCGCAGCGCGACGCCGACGTCCGAGCAGCGCGCGATGCCGCGACCGAGGCCGAGGCCGTGGTGGCCTACGACCGCAGCATCGCGACGGCCGGCGCGCAGCTGCGCGAGATCGAAGCCGTGCCGCCGCCGCCCGCCGACGCCGACCTGATCACCCGCAACGTGTTCGATCGGCTGCGCCAGCGGATCACGCTGCGCCGGCGGATCAGCCAGGACCTCGCAGCTGCCGACGCCGGAGCCGCGAGCCGGGATCGCGCGCAGCTCGACGCGCTCACCATCGCGCTGGAGGGCTTCGCGCGGGGCTACGGCTTCGCCGTGTGCGGTGCACGATGAGCGACACGGCCTCGACACCACGGCCGCGCCCGGCAAGGCGCAAGGGTCCGAGCCCCATCACGGTGGTCACCGGCACGCTCGGTCTGTTCCTCGTGACGCTGACCCTGCTGGCCTTCCAGGTCCGCGCCGGCAAGGACCCCTCCCTCTCGCGCGCCGCGCCCGTCACATCGACGTCGAACGGCACGGCGCCCGCCACCGGGGCGGCCACGAAGAGCGTGGCCACGAAGACCTCATGAGCGCCCGCGAGGCCGCACAGGCGACCGCGCGCGACCCCTGGCGCCCCAGCCGTCGTGAGATCGCGGCAGCCGTCGCGGTCATCGTCGCCCTCGCCGCCCTCGCCGCGTTCTCCCTCTGGGGCCTGACGCCCAGCCCCTCCGGACCGTCCGCGACGCCGGCCGTCCCCGCGGCGCCCGCGACACCAGCCGGCGAGCGCGAGCGCGGCGATGGCTGATCCCTCGCACTACGTCTTCTGGCTGGCCGCACGCTCGGCGGGGATCGTGGCGTTCACCCTCGTCGCGGCGTCCGTGGTGCTCGGCCTGTACATGGCCGGGAACATGGGGACGCGACCGGGCTACAAGCGGACCATGGTGAAGCTCCACGAGCAGCTCGCGCTGGCGGCGATCATCACCATCCCGGTGCACGGCCTGCTGCTGCTCGGCGACACGTGGCTCAGCCCCGGGCTCGCCGGCGTCTTCGTCCCCTTCACGATGGCCTACCGCCCGCTGTGGACCGGCCTGGGGATCCTCGCCGGCTACCTGGCCGTCCTGCTCGGTCTGAGCTTCTACGTCCGGCGCCGACTGGGCGTCCGGCGCTGGCGCCGGGCCCACCGGTTCATCGTGCTGGTCTACGTGCTGGGAGTCGCCCACGCGCTGGGTGCCGGCAGCGACGCCGGCGGGATCTGGCTCCGGGCGATCGTGGTGCTGAGCGCGGTGCCGATCGCCGGCCTGCTGGTCCTGCGCTACGGGCCGCGCCGCGGCAGAGCCGGCGCGTCGCCCGCGCGCGTTGCACGCTGACGCCCACGCCGGGGACCGATGAGTTCGTGTGTCCCGCAGCGTCGAACGGGGAAGACCCGTGACGTGGAGCGCCCGAATGCGTACGCTCGCCGTGCCCGATGACCCAGGAGCTGTCATGACCACCGCGATCTCCGTGGAGCGCGAGCTCGAGCAGTATCGCCGTGAGCTGACCGGGTACTGCTACCGCATGCTCGCCTCGCCGTTCGAGGCCGAGGACGCGGTCCAGGAGACGCTCCTGCGCGCCTGGCGCGGGTTCGAGCGCTTCGAGGGCCGTTCCGCAGTGCGCTCGTGGCTCTACCGCATCGCGACGAACGTGTGCCTGGACATGCTGCGCGGCCGCGAGCGCCGCGCGCGGCCGATGGATCTGGGCCCCGCACAGGCACCCGAGCTCGCGAACCTCGAGTCGCTGCCAGAGACGACCTGGATGGAGCCGATCCCCGACGGCCTCGTCACGACGGGCGGCGACCCGGCCGGCCTCGTCGTGGAGCGCGACACGATCCGGCTGGCGTTCGTCGCAGCGCTCCAGCACCTGCCGCCGCGCCAGCGCGCGGCCCTGCTGCTGTGCGAGGTGCTGCGCTGGAAGGCGAGCGAGGTCGCCGAGCTGCTCGACACGAGCGTCGCCTCGGTCAACAGCGCGCTCCAGCGCGCGCGGGCGACGATCGAGGCGCAGGACCTCGCCGGCGCCGAGGCGCAGCCGCTCGGGGACGCCGACCGCGCCCTGCTGGGCCGCTACGTCGACGCGTTCGAGCGCTACGACATGGACGAGCTGACCGCGCTGATCCACGAGGACGCGACGCAGTCGATGCCGCCCTACTCGCTGTGGCTCGCCGGGCGCGGGGACATCCTCGCCTGGTGGGCGGGCCCGGGCGCCGGCTGCGCAGGTTCGCGCGTGCTGCCGACGATCACGGCCAACGGCTCGCCGGCGTTCGGCCAGTACAAGCCGAGCGAGACCGGCGACGGATACGACCCGTGGGCGCTCCAGGTCGTCGAGCTCGAGAGCGGCCGGATCGCCGAGTTCACGTTCTTCCTGGGGACCGAGACGCTGTTCCCGCTGTTCGGTCTGCCGGCGCGCCTCCCTGCCTCCTAGCCCGGCAGTACATCGCGCAGGCCCATGAACGCGACGAGCTGGAGCAGTTCGTCGGAGGCGCTGTGCAGACGGACCTGGCAGCCCGAGCGCTGGGCCGCGAGCTGCAGCCGCGCCAGCGCATCGACCGTGACGGCGTCGGCGCGGACGCCGCGCACGTCGCAGATCACGACCGTGTCCGCACCGTCCTCGAGCAGCGCGCAGACGCGCGCGGTCAGCCCGGGGAGGTCCGCCCGCCGCAGCGGCCCGTGGATCGCAAACCTGATCGGCCCCGGCACGTACGTAGGACGCCGTGATCGGGGGGAACTCATCGGCCCTGGAGCAGCCGCGCGTCGACCTGCGATCCTGGACGGGATGACCGCGCAGCCGCCGAACGCCGACAGCGATGCACCGCAGGACGAGCTCGCGCTCGCGGTGGGCTGCGCGTTCGAGGTCGACGCCAGCCAGGCCGTCGAAGCGGTCATGCAGGTCGCGCCCCGCCCGCAGCCGGGTGTGCGGATGCAGCGCGAGACCTGGGACACCCCGGTCGAGCACTACTGCT
>JADGPM010000129.1 GCA_017882425.1 Solirubrobacteraceae bacterium | reverse complement strand
GCCAAACGGATCGCCCATGGGCAGGACGCGACGGGGATCGACGTCGTGGCGAACCCTCAAGCCGTCGCGTTCTACGAGCGCGTCGGATTCATCGCAGTGGGTCACGGCACGACGAGGTTCGGACCCGCCGAGCGTATGTCGCTTCCGTTGCGAGCCTGAGAGCGCGGCGGCCGCGGCTGCGCGGGCGCCCCACGTTCGACGACCAGGCGCTCGAGCGCCGGCGACGCGTTTGCGTCCAGCCGGCGCTCGAGCTCGGGGACCGGAATCGGTTGGCGAACGACCGAGACGGTGGAGCAGGGCAGGTCGTCGGGCGATCACCCGTGGTCGAAGCGGACGTCAGGCAGCAGCCGGCCGAGCGGCTTCGGCAGGTACCACGCCCACCTGCCGAGCAGCCGCAGCATCACCGGCAAGAGCAGCAGCCGCACGAGCGCAGTGTCGAGCAGCACCGCGACGCCAAGGATCACGCCCATCTCCTTCGGCGGCAGCGGGCCGCTCAAGGCGAATGTGACGAAGACTGCGACCATGATCGCGCCGGCGGCGAAGATCACGCGTCCCGAGCTGGCCATGCCGCCGACCATCGCCGCCTTGGCATCGCCGCCCGAGCGCTCCCAGTGCTCCTTTGCCGAGGCCAGGAGGAACACCGTGTAGTCCATCGAGATCGCGAAGATCATCGCGAAGAAGAACACAGGTCCCCACGCGTCCAGGAAGCCCTGCGGCTCGAATCCGAGGAGCGAGTGCCCGACGCCGTCCTGGAAGATCCACTTCGCGACTCCGAAGGCAGCCGCGGTCGCCAGCAGGTTCGTGACCACGCCGAGCAGGGCGATCACCGGCGCCTGCAGCGCGACCATCAGCAGCAGGAAGCTGAGGCCGAGCACAACGCCGATCACCAGCGGCGTCTTGGCGGACAGCGTCGCCTGGAGGTCGTGGTTCTCCGCCACCGCACCACCGACGAGGGCCGCCTGCGGCAGCGCCACGCGCAGACGGTCGATCGTCGTGCCTGTTGCCGTCGCCGAAGCGTCTGTCGTCGGGATCGCCTGCACGAGCGCCATGCCGCCTCCGCCCGGCAGCGGCGGCATGACGCGGGCGACGCCCGGATCGCGCTGCGCCGCCGCTGCAGCCTGCGCGACCTCCGCCCTCGGAGCGACGATCTGGAGCGGACCCGTCGAGCCCGGCCCGAACGCGTTCTTGACCGCGTCGTAGCCCCGCCGGGAGTTGTCACCCGACGGAACGACCTTGATCGAGGGCATCGCGGTCTTCAGCGAGAACACCGGCAGCGCGAGCACCCCGAGCAGCGCGAGCGCCGCCAGGCCGTAGCGCAGCGGCTGGCGCCAGAGCCGCTCACCCCACGCCGCGGAGCGCGGCGAATGGTGCTTCCCCGGGTGGACCCACGGAAGCGCGAACCTGTCCACGCGAGGCCCGAGCTTCGCCAGCACGGCCGGCAGGAGCGTGAGCGCCGCCGCAAGCACGAAGACGACCGACAGCATGATGCCGAGGCTCGTCGACCGGAACGCGGGACTGGGCACGAGCATCACGGCGCTCAACGAGATCAGCACCGTCACGCCCGAAAAGAGCACGGCCTTGCCGGCGGTGTCCATCGTCGCCGCAACCGCCTCCCGGGCGGACAGCTTCGATCCGAAGAAGGCGCCCCGGAAGCGGTAGACGATGAAGAGCGAATAGTCGATCCCCAGCGCCAGCGCGAACATCAGCGCGAAGTTCATGGACCAGATCGAGATGTCGGCGATCCGCGTCCCGATCCAGAGCGAGCCCGCTGCGGCGACCAATCCGGCGATCGTCAGCATCAGCGGCAGCCCGGCGGCGACCAGCGAGCCGAACGCGAGCACGAGGATGGCGAGCGTGACCGGCCAGGAGATCAGCTCGGACTTCATCATCGCCGACCTGTTTGCCTGGTTGAAGTCGGACCACATGCCGGGCGCGCCCGCGAGGTTGACGTGCACCCCGCTGGACCCGAGCCTCGCGAGCGGGCCCTTCAGCTCGTCGGCAGCGCGGACCATGTCGTTCTCGTTGCGCGCCGCACCGGTCTGGATCACGACAGCATGGCGATCAGGCGAGATCGACACGCCCGCCCGCGGCGGCACCACTGCCGCCACCGCCGGATCGCTGTTCAGCTTCGCTTCCACCGCTCGCAGCACCCGTTCGAACGCGGGATCGGAAACGGTCTTGTCGGGCGCGTGAACGACGACCAGCTGGCCGTACGTCCCGAACCCGTTGAAGCTCCTGTCGATCAACTTGCGCGCCTGAACGGACTCGGAGCCGGTGGTCTCCCACCCAGCTCCCGACAACGCCTTCTCGACGCGCGGCGCCAGGACCCCGAGGCCCACCGCGACCACGACCCACGCCGCCGCGACGATGCGGAAGTGTCCGGCCGTCCAGCGACCGAGCCGCCCGATGGCTCCGACCTGCGACCGAGGGCCGCTCATTTCGAGATCCCGTCGGTCGGCTTGACCGCAACCTCGGGCGAGCTCGTCGGGGTCGACGCCGGGGACGGTGTCTGTCGTCAGGGCCTGCGAAGTGGTCATCTTGCACGCATCCTTTCCGGTAGTTAGCACGAGCGGTCGTGCTAATTACCATACGACCGGTCGTGCTAACTTGTCAAGCGTGGTCGCACATCCCGATGAGCACTCGGCCTCCCGGCCTCCCCGCCGACAGCGGTCCGACGGCGAGCGGAGCCGCGCCGCGATCCTGCACGAGGCAGCGCGACTGGCGACCGTCGAAGGGCTCGACGGCCTGTCGCTCGCCCGCCTGGCCGCAGCGGTCGGGATGAGCAAGAGCGGCCTGTTCGCGCACTTCGGCTCCAAGGAAGAGCTGCAGCTGGCCACGATCGACGCGGCGAGCGCGATCTTCGACGAGCTGGTCATCGAGCCCGCGGGCGGGGAGGCAGCCGGCGTGACGCGCCTACAGGCCTACGTCGAGCGGTTCCTCGACCACGTCGAGGAAGGCGTCTTCCCTGGCGGCTGCTTCTTCGTCTCTGCGATGAGTGAGTTCGACGCCCACCCGGGCCCCGTCCGCGACGGCGCCGTCGCATTCAGCCAGCGCTGGCTCACGCTGCTCGCCGAGCAGGTCGCGTCCGCGCAGGCGGCCGGCGAGCTCGATCCGGGCGCCGACCCGTCGCAGATCGCCTTCGAGCTGAACGCGTACATGGTTCTCGGCAACATGCAGTTCGTCGCCACCTCCGACCCCGCAGCTCTCGATCGCGTGCGTCGAGCCGTCAGCGCCCGCCTCAGCGCGCTCGCCGTCTAGCACGCGTGGTGTCTGCGATTCGAATCCGGGCCTCGCCACAGCACCTGCGCCTGGGCGAGACTTCCGCCATGCGTGGGCAGCTGCCCATCGGCTCGATCCTCGCGGGCTACCGCATCGTCGAGCTCATCGGCGAGGGCTCCGGTGGCGCCGTCTACCTGGCCGAGCAGGAGGAGACGGGCGAGCCGGTCGCGCTGAAGGTGCTTGCCGACGAACTGGCGCACGACGATCGCTTCCGGCGGCGCTTCCTGCGCGAGTCGACGATCGCCGCCGGCCAGTGGTGGCCGGCGCCGGGCCCGTCTTCGATCCCGGCTCGCCGGATACCGTGGCCCCATGACTCGTATGCGGGCGATCGTGGTGCGTCGCTTCGGCGGGCCTGAGGTGCTCGCGGTCGAGGAGAGGCCCGTACCGCGGCCCGCGGATCACGAAGTGCTGGTCCGGGTCGCCGGCGCCGGTGTCAACCCGGTCGACGTGAGCAACCACGTGGACGGCACCTGGGCCGGCATCGAGCTGGCCTACACACCCGGCAGTGAGGTGTTCTCGTCCGCCCCGATGCGGCGAGGCTCAGCGCCATCTCCGAGCTCATCTCGCGAGGTGAGCTCAGCACCACGGTCATCGCGATCGCGGGCTCAGGATGGGTGCCCCGGTAGCCTTCGCGCAAGGTGACGGGGCTCGCAGCGGGGATCCGGTTTCTGCAGGTCGATGGATCGCGGGTCGCGCTCGCGGTCAGCGGCACGGGGCCGCCGCTGGTGGCGTCCGCCTGGTGGGTGAGCCATCTTGAGCTGGACTGGCAGGACGTGGCGTTCCGGTCCTTCTGGGGATCGGTCGGGGCCGGCCATGCGCTGGTCCGCTACGACCATCCGGGGACGGGGATGTCGGATCGTCAGATCGACGCATCGGCGTTGACGCTCGACGACGAGGTGGCCCTGCTCGGCGCCGTTCTGGACGAGCTCGCGCTCCAGCGCGTCTCCCTGGTCGGGGGCTCGTCGGGCGGGTGTGCTGCGATCGCGTTCGCGGCGCGGTTCCCGGAGCGGGTGGATCGCCTGCTGTTGTACGGCGCGTACGCCCACGGAGCATCGATCGCGCCGGCCCCCGTCCGCAAGGCGCTCGCCTCGGCGGTCCGTTCGCACTGGGGGCTGGGGTCGCGCGTCCTCGCCGACATCTTCGTCGGCGATGAGGACGGCGAGGCGCGTCGGCGATTCATGCGCGATCAGCGGGCATCCGCGCAGGCCGAGACCGCCGCGGCCCTGCTGGAGCTCGGCTACCGGATGGACGTGCGTGCGCTGCTCGAGCAGGTGCGAGCGCCGACGGTCGTCGTACATCGCCGCGACGATCGCGCGATCCCCTACGCCTGTGGGACGGACCTCGCCGCATCCATACCCGGCGCGCGGCTCATCAGCCTCGACGGCGACGCCCATCT
This sequence comes from Solirubrobacteraceae bacterium, assembly GCA_017882425.1. Classification (GTDB taxonomy): domain Bacteria; phylum Actinomycetota; class Thermoleophilia; order Solirubrobacterales; family Solirubrobacteraceae; genus F1-60-MAGs163. The sequence goes on along the minus strand of JADGPM010000129.1, from coordinate 9,713 downwards.
CCCGTGGGTGGGCGACTGGATGTCGGTCTCCCGGGCGCTCGGCTCGTTTCTCGCGGGTGCTCACACCGACCCGGCACGGGGCGATCCCGCGGCGGCGATGCTGCTGTCGCAACGCGAGCGTGAGGTGCTGGCGCTCATCGCCGACGGGCTGAGCGATCGCGAGATCGCCGAGCGCATCGTCGTCAGCCATCACACCGTGCACCGACACGCCGCGAACATCAGGCGCAAACTCGGGAGCGGCTCGCGCGCCGCAGCGGTCGCCGAGGCCGTCCGGCTCGGTCTGCTCTGAGCACGGTCACCCGATTGGGCCATCTCCGGCAGATGACCGAACGAGGCGATGTACAACCCGCACCGTCGACGTACCGTCTCGGTCATGAGCACCTCCACCGAACAGATCACCGCTCCGGCCGGAGCGGGACCATGGGCGCGTGTGTTCGCGGCCGTCTACGACCCGTTCCTCTGGGCGGGTGAGGTGGGCGGGATGCGCTCGCATCGGCGTGACCTCCTCGCGATGGCGCGCGGTCGGACGCTCGAACTGGGCAGCGGGACCGGGCTGAACCTGCCCTATTACCCCGACGACCTCGACGACCTGATCCTCGCCGAACCGGCCGCCCCGATGCGCAAGCGGCTGGAGAAGGCCGCGCGTCGCGGCGCGCGCACCGCGACCGTCCTCGACGCGCCCGCCGAGCGACTCCCGCTGCAGGACGCGTCGCTCGACACCGTCGTATCGGCACTCGTGCTGTGCACCGTTGACCGGCCGGACGTCGTCCTCAATGAGATCAGGCGTGTGCTCAGGCCGGGTGGACGCCTGCTGTTCCTCGAGCACGTGCGGGCCGACTCGCCAAGGCTGGCCGCGTGGCAGGACCGCCTCGAAAAGCCATGGCGACGATTCGCCGAGGGCTGCCGCTGCAACCGCGCCACCGTCGAGCTGATCGAGGCAGCCGGCTTCACCGTAGAGCGCAGAACCGACGCGAAATGGCGCGCAATGCCGGCGATCGTCCGTCCGGTCGTCTCGGGAAGCGCCACGATGAACACGGCCGCCGATTCAGCCCCGTGACGAACGCCGGAATCGCCCACACGGCGCGGAGCGCCGGTGGTAGCGTTGCCGCGGATCGATCAACACACACTGCAGGAGGAGCGACGATGACTGAGACGCTCACGGGCAGTTGCTTGTGCGGCGGCGTGGAGTACGAGGTCCAGGACCCCGAGGCCCTGGGGTACTGCCACTGCACGCGGTGCCAGCGGTGGACGGGCTCGAGCCTCGCCGGTGTGGTCGTGCCCAAGGAGAACTTCAGGTTCACGAAGGGCGCGGACCTGGTGAAGCGCTACGACAGCGAGTTCGCCCCCCGCAACTTCTGCAGCAACTGCGGATCGAGCCTGTACGACGACCTCGGCGACAAGTACTTCGTGGCCGCGGGGCTGATGCGTGAGCTCGACCTCGAGCCGAGCTTCCACCTCCAGGTGGCGTACAAGGCGAACTGGCACGAGATCGGCGGCGACGCGCCGCAGTTCGCCGAGGACGCGCCGGCCTGACGCGCGAGTTCGGAGAACGAGTGCCGCCTGCCGGCAGGCGCCTGTTGGAGCGGCCTGCCGGCGACCGGCGCGGGCGTCAGCCCGCGACGCGAATCAGTTTCTTGTTGACGAACTCGTCCGCACCGAAGCGGCCGAGCTCGCGGCCGAAGCCGGAGCTCTTGACGCCGCCGAAGGGCAGCTCGACGCCTTCGGCGCCGACGGCGTTGATGAACACCATGCCGGCCTCGATCTTGTCGGCCACGCGCAGGGCCTGCTCGGGGTCGTTGGTGAACACGTAGGAGCCCAGGCCGAACTCGGTGTCGTTGGCGAGCGCGACCGCCTCATCCTCGGAAGCGGCCTTGTAGACCGAGGCGACGGGCCCGAAGAACTCCTCTCCGTAGGCGTCGTTGTCGGGCGTGATGTCGGTCAGGACGGTCGTGTTGAAGTAGTTGCCGTCCCGGCCGCCGCCCGCGACGAGCGTCGCGCCCTGCGTCGTGGCGCGCTTGACCTGGTCGTCCAGCCGATCGGTCGCGGTCGCTGAGGAGAGCGGGCCGAGGACGGTGTCGGACGACTGCGGGTCGCCCGGCTCGACCTTCGTCAGCGCCGCGGTGAACTTGTCCAGAAACGGCTGGTAGAGCTCGTCGACCACGATGAAGCGCTTGGCCGCGTTGCAGGCCTGCCCGCCGTTCTCCAGGCGCCCCCCGACGGCGGCCTCGACGACCGCGTCGAGGTCGTCGGTGGCCAGGACGAGGAACGGGTCCGAGCCGCCGAGCTCCAGCACGACCTTCTTGAGGTTGCGGCCCGCGATCTCGGCCACCGCCGCGCCGGCCCGGCCGGAACCGGTCAGCGACACGCCCTGCACGCGCGGGTCGGCGATGACCGTCGCGATCTGGTCGTTGGTCGCGTAGATGTTGATGTAGGCGTCGGCCGGGAGGCCGGCGTCGTGGTAGATCTGCTCGATCGCCTCGGCGGACTCGGGGCACTGCGGCGCGTGCTTGAGCAGGATCGTGTTCCCGATCACGAGGTTCGGCCCGGCGAAGCGCGCCACCTGGTAGTACGGGTAGTTCCAGGGCATGATGCCCAGCAGGACACCGAGCGAGCTGCGACGGATGAACGCCGACCCCTCGCCGTCCAGGAGGTCGATCGGCTCGTCGGCGAGCAGCGCCGCCGCGTTGTCGGCGTAGTACTCGTAGATCGCGACGCTGAAGTCGACCTCGCCGAGCGCCTGCTCGATCGGCTTGCCCATCTCGCGAGAGATGATCTCGGCCAGCTGCTGGCGACGCTCGCCGTGCAGTTCGCCGACGCGACGGATCCGCGCCGCGCGCTCCTCAACAGTCGTGCCCCTGCTCCATCCGCCGTGGGCCGCGTGGGCCCGACCGATCGCAGCGTCCAGCTGCTCGTCGGTGATGGTCGGGTAGGTCCTGATCGTCTCTCCGGTCGCCGGATTGACCACTGCATAGTCAGCCATGAAGCTCTCCGTTGTCGCCGTTGTCCTTCGAGGGGCGGCTGTCCCGCCGACAGCCATGGGATCACCGTAGCTGGCTCGGCGAGCCCGCGCGCTCAAGCCCTGACCCAGGGAGCGGGAACAGTGATTCGGGCGCGGGTGCGCAGCCGGCAGCGCCGCGGCCGTCACAGACTCAAGGCGCCCTCGAGGACGCTCCAGGGCAGTCCGTCGAGGGGAAGGATACGGACGAGCTCGAAGCCCGCGATCGCGTAGAGCGCTCGGTACTCGGCCGCGGTCCGCTCGCGGCCGCCGACGATCGCGAGCATCTCCAGGTCCGTGGCCTTGACGAGCCGGTCGAGGTCCGGCGAGACGGCGGGCTCACCCTCCGCCGGGACGACCATCTCGACAGCCAGCAGCCGGCCGCCGGAACGCATCGCGGCGCGGCAGTTGGCGAGGATGTGGGCCGCCGCGCCGTCGTCCCAGTCGTGAAGGATCCACGACAGCACGTACGCGTCGCCGCCCGCCGGAACCGCGGCGAAGAAGTCGCCCGCGATCGCGTCGCAGCGGTCCGTGATACCGGCGTCGGCCAGGTGGGTGCGCGTCCCCTCGATGACGCCGGGCAGGTCGAAGACGATCCCGCGCAGCTCCGGGTTCGCCTCCACGACGGCGCGCGCCAGAACTCCGTGTCCGCCGCCGACGTCGACGAGCCGCCGCACACCGGTGAAGTCGTACGCCCGGACGATCGCCGCGGCGTTGGCCGCCGCGACACGCGACATCGACTCGTTGAACATCGCGGCGGCGCCGGGCTCGCGATCCAGGTACTCCCAGAGCCCGCAGCCGTGCGCCTCGCGGAACCCCGGTTCGCCGGTCCGGACGCTGTGCGTGAGGTGCCCATAGGCGCGCCAGCGCCATTCCTCGGTGGACGCGATCGCGCCGCGGCGGGCGGATCCTGGGACGTCGCCGCGCAGCAGCTCGCCGAGCGCGGTGAGCCCGATCCGGCCGTCCTCGAAGCGCGTGAAGAGCCCGGTGTCCTCGAGCACGCGCAGCACCCGCTCGAGCGACCGCAGGTCCGCCCCGACGCACTCGGCCAGCCGCCGCGGCTCCGCGGGACCATCCGCCAGGACGTCGGCGACGCCGAGCCGCGCGACGGCGCCGATCGCGGCGCTGAGCTGATAGCCGCCGATCAGCGCGGTCATCCGCTGGCGCAGCTCGGCGTCGCCGTGCATTCCCGCATCGTAGGTTCGCGTTCGCCCGGATGTCGGCCCCACGGCCGCTGCGATACTCGGGGTGCGAGAGGACCACAGGCACGATGACCGCCCGCAAACCACACGGACTCGGCTGGGAGACCTGGATCGACCGGCAGATCCGCGAAGCGACCGAGCGCGGCGAGTTCGACGACCTCCCCGGCGCCGGCGAGCCGATCCCGGACCTGGGCGGGCCGACCGACGAGAACTGGTGGGTGAAGCGCAAGCTGCGCAGCGAGGGCCTCTCCTACACCCCTCCGTCGCTCGCCCTGCGCAAGGAGGCGCAGGACGCGCTCGACGCCGCCCTGGGCGCGCGGACGGAGGCCGAGGCGCGGCAGATCATCGAGCACATCAACGGGTTGATCCGCGAGGCCAACCGGACGGGGATCGCGGGCCCGCCGCTCGTGCTCGTGCCCTACGACGTCGAGCGGGTCGCCGCGCAGTGGCGCGAGCGCCACCCGGTCAGGCCGGCCAGGGAAGCAGGAAGCTGAGGAACGGCGAGGGCTTCACGCCGCCGTCGGCGCGGAAGCGCACGCGTGACGTGCCCGCGGGTGGCGCGGGGAACGTCGTGGTCATCGACAGGTCGTTCGCGACGCCCGCGAGCACGCTGAACGTCCGGTTCGCCCCCGGTAGCGGGCAGCCCACGAAGTCGCCGCAGGCGCCCATCCCGGCCACGACGCCGAACGCGCTCGGCGTGCGAACGGTTGCCCTGGCCGTGACCGCCGCCCCGCCGCCGGCGACGGGGTCGGCGCGGAAGGACACGGCGTCGACGAGCACCGTCTTCGACTCGCGCACGAACAGCCCGGGCTGGAAGCCCTTCACCGTCCAGGCGGCCGCGGGCAGCGACAGCGTCATCGTGCCCGCCGACGTCTGCGCGCCGGCGCGGGCGAGGCGGAACCGCACGCGGGTGATGGTCGTCGCGCCGCGCAGCGGCGCGGTCCAGCCGATGAGCGTCCGCGGGCGACGCTCGAAGCGCACGCGCCGCGAGGCCTCGATGCGGCAGATCGGCGACCCGGCCCGGCAGACGGCGACGGACAGCACGAGCGTGCGCGGCGAGCCCGTGGCGCGCCCGACGACGAGGAGATCGGGCCGCAGGCGCCCGTCCTTCGTCGTCGAGGAGAAGCTGACGTCGGACAGCCGCACACCCTCGCGGATGCTCCACGTCCCGCTCCCGCCTGCCGCCTGCGCCGCGGGCGCCGCGAGGCTCACGAGGCCGAGGCACGCGAGGAGGAGCGGGACGGTGCGGCGCGGGGGCATGTCCGCACGCTAGCGAGGCGGCAGGAGGCGTCGCCATACCCTCGACGCCGCGACCGGCCGAACATGACGTCGGCGTGCTGGATCAGGAACGCGTGCCCAGCGTCCGCGTAGAGCTTGATCTGCGAGCCCTTGGTCAGGCGTGAGATGCTGGATTTGTCCTGCCGGTTTGACACTGGCGACCCCCGCGAGGATGCTCGGGCCATGTTCAGCGGACCCGGCCCGCCGTGACGTTCCTCGGCGCGCCGGTCGGCCGTGGTCGTTCGGTGTGCTTCTCGCGACAGGCGCTGCCGGTCCGCACGCCGCTCATCGTCGTCGCCGCACTCGCCACCGCGGCGCTCGCGTGCGCGCCGCTCGCCGGGGCCGCGATCCCGCAGGGCAACCTCGTCCAGAACCCGGGCGCCGAGCAGCCCGCCGCACCGGCGAGTGACACCGGCGTCGCACCCCCGGCCGGGTGGTCCCCGTCGCTGGGCTTCACGGTCATGGCCTACGGACGCACCGGCTTCCCGCCGACGTCGGTCGGCGACGGCATCGGCGGAGGGACCAACTTCTTCGCCGGTGGACCCGGCGTCGCGTCCAGCGGCGCCGACCAGCTCGTCGACCTCTCGGCAGCCGCGGCCGAGATCGACGCCGGCCACGTGGACGCGAACCTCAGCGCCTACCTCGGCGGGCTCGGCAGCCAGAGCGACGCGGCGAGCGTCACCGTGACGTTCAGCTCCGACCCGGGCGCCGACGGCGGCCAGCTCGGCGCACCGCTCACGGTCGGCCCGGTCACGGCGGCCGACCGCAACGACGTGACCGCACTGCTGCGGCGCGCCGCGAGCGTCACGGTTCCGGTCGGCGCCCGCTCCCTGCTCATCTCGATCGACACGACGCGCACGGACGGTGCGTACGACGACGGCTACGCCGACAACGTGAGCCTGGTGCTCAGCGACAACACGCAGCCCCCGCCGCCCCCGCCGACCACCACCACCGAGCCTCCCCCTCCGCCCCCGTCAGGGAGCGCCCCGCCGCACGTCACCGCCGTCCGCTCCGCCGCCCCGATCGTCGCCGGTCACACCGCTGTGGTGAGCGCGGAGCTCGACGGGCCGGCCCAGCGCCTGCTCTGGGACCTCAACGGCGACGGCAAGCCCGACGTGGGCTGCGACGGCTCACAGACGACGCTGACATTCCGGCCGCCCGCCGGAGCTTCGGGCCAGTCGGGCGACGTCACCCGGCAGATCTCCGGCCAGGCCGTCGGCGCCGGGGGCAGGGGACCCGTGTTCGTGCAGCCGCTCACGGTCGCGCCCGCCGCGCCGGCGACCTCGGCGATCGACAGGCGCGTCCAGGCCCTGGTGGCCGGCCGGCCCGCTGTCACCGCGTGCGGGCACGCCTCCGACCTGTCCACGATCACCGCCGCCTTCGACAAGGGCCTCGCCAACAGGCTCGACGACGAGATCTGTCACGACATGACCCTGCACGCCGGTCTGGCGGGCGGGCTCGAGGTCTCCGGCTGCTTCTTCCGCGTCCACTCGCTTGCCGAGGTCCCGCCCGCCGAGCGCGGCATGTTCACCGTGCTCTCCGGCGCACTCAACGTCCCGACCCACAGGCTCGTCGGCGAGATCCCGCGCGTGCTCGCAGACTCGACGTCTTACCGCGCCACGGGCGCAGTCACCGTCGACGGAGTCCGGCTCACGCCGCGCAACGGCGCGAGCATCATCGTCGCCCCGTCGTTCTACAAGGTCTTCAGCTCGGACGCCGGCTTCACGGTCGGCGGCATCAGGCTCCGCGACCAGCCTGACTTCAGCCTCGACACGACTCCCAACGCGGCGGGGCGGATACCGCTCGGCTCCTTCCCGCGGCTCGGCGGGGGCCTCGCTGCGCTCGGCGGGTTCGCGCTCACCGGCGACGTCGACGTCGCCCTCACCCCGGGCACTCCGGACACGCCCGCGGGTGCCGAGATCAGCGCTCATCTTCAGCTTCCGAGCTTCCTGGAGGCGGGCGGGATCCATGTCCAGGGCGACGTGAGGCTGCGGGTGACCGATGGCGGCGTCATCGTGCTCGACAACCTCCGCATCGGACCGATCGACGCGGAGATCGGCCCGCTCGGAGTGCAGGGCCTGCAGATCGACTACGCCCGGGCGACGCAGGAGTGGAAGGGCCAGGCAGAGCTGTGCGTCGTGGTCGTGTGCCTCGACGCCCGCGAGATCCCCGGCGAGGCCCCGCCGGGCGGCGTCCTGATCCGCAACGGCCAGCTCGTGCGGGCCTACGCGAACCTCGACTTCCCCGACCCCGGCATCACGCTCTTCGCGGGCGTCCAGCTCAACCGCATCGGCGCCGGCATCGGGCTGGGTCCGACGCGCTTTCTGGGCGGTGCCCGCCTGACGGCGCTCGGCATCTTCCAGGTCGACGGCGCGCTCGTGCTCGCGCTCCCCACCGACGCGACGCCGTTCGTGCTGACGCGCGAGGAGAACGGCAACGACTTCCCAGCGGGCTTCTACGGCCGCCCGTACAAGCGCTTCACGCTCGCACTGGGCGCCGACGCATCGCTCAAGGTCCCGCTGCTCTCGGACCCGATCGCGCTCGCGAAGGCGTACTTCCTCTACGAGGCGCCGGGCTACGTGGCCTTCGGCGGCGGCGTCGACGCGGACTTCTTCGACGTGCTCTCGCTCAGCGGCGGCGTCGACGGCGAGTTCAACGCCGCCAACGGGCGCTTCAACCTCAGCGGCCACATCAGGGCATGCGTCGCCGACGTCGTCTGCGCGAGCGCGATCGCGTACCTGTCGAGCGTGGGCGTCGGCGGCTGCGTCACCCTCAGCGCGTTCTTCGGGGACCTCAACATCGGCGGCGGCGTCGTCTACCACCCGTTCGACATCAAGCTCTGGCCCTTCGACGGGTGTCGCTGGACGCGCTTCAAGGACGACAACGTGTTCACCGCCCAGGCGGCCCAGGCCGGCCGGCCGATCACCGTGCACATCGCCCGGGGGCAGCGCAGCCAGGCCGTCGCGCTGGACTCCGCCACGAGCGCCGCGCGCATTCGCGTCCTGTCGCCCGGAGGCACGGCCGTCGAGAGCCCGCCCGGCCCGGGGACCACGCTCACGCCGGCGGTGCGCATCCTGCGCTCCGAGCAGATGCACCAGACCGTCGTCGGCCTCGTCGATCCCCGACCCGGCACCTACACCATCGAGACGCTCCCCGGATCGCCGGCGATCACCAAGGTCGCCGAGGCGACCGATCCCCTCCCGGCGCAGGTGACGGCCAGCGTCCACGGGCACGGGTCGCGGCGCACGCTGGCCTACGACATCCGCCGCCGGCCCCAGCAGACGGTGACCTTCCTCGAGGTCAGCGGCGTGGCCCGACGCCCGATCGGCACGGTCAGCGGCGGCCGCGGCACGCTGGCCTTCACGCCGGCGCCGGGCAGCGACCTGCGCCACGTCGTCGCGCAGTTCACGCTCGACGGGATCCGCGCCGAGACGCGCACGGTGGCGAGCTTCAGACCTCCATCGTCGCGACTCGGCCGCCCCTCGCACCTGCGCGTGCGCCGGCGCGCGAGCACCCTGATCGTGAGCTGGCGACCGGTACCGGGCGCCACCGGGTACGAGCTGGTCACGACGTCGCCGAGCGCCGGCCAGCGGGTCGCCCGGGCGCACGGCGCGGGCGCGATCCTGCGCCGCGTACCCCTCACCAGCGCCGGTCGCGTCTCGGTACGCGCCGTCGCGCCGATGCGCCACGGCGCCCCGGCATCGGCTCCGTTCCGCGCGCCGCGACGCCTGGGAACGCGCTTCGGGACGCTCCCGCGCGCGTCGCGAGCGCTGCAACACAGGTGACGTGGACGTCGCTTGTGACGTGAGAGCCACCTCACGACCGTGGACTCTCGCGTGGGATCGGGCGTTCCGCTCAGCGCTTCCCGCCGGAGAACGTGAACGCCCAGTTCACCGTGTCGACCTTCAGCTCCTTGCTGGACACATGGATCGGCACCGCCGTGAAGCGCCGGGAGCCGAGGGTCTTCCCGATCCAGGCCCGGACCCGCCTGTCCCTGGACCTGCGGGTCGCGCTCGGCACCTCGATCGTCCCGTACTGGTCGCGCATCGTGCCGTCGAGCCCGCGGGCGCGCGCCTTGAGCCGCAACCCGTCGGTGGTGTGGAGCAGCAGTCTCACCTGCGAGCGGCCGCCCAGCCGAATCCGGACGTGGGCCGGCGAGCACGCCACGTTGAAGTCCTGGACCTCGGCGGCCCAGGCGCCCGACGGCAGCGTCCGGCGCCCCAGCAGGTCCGCCCGGT
>JADGPM010000128.1 GCA_017882425.1 Solirubrobacteraceae bacterium | reverse complement strand
GCCGACGGTCGACCGGAGGCCCGCGGCCACGAGTCGCGCCCGCGGCGCTCGCGGGCCCGCGCGCAGGACGACCGTGCCGTCCGCGCCGGCGGCCTCGGGTGCTGCCAGCAGGATGATCGCCGCGACGACGCACAGGCGCCGGCGGCCGGGAAGATGTCGCCTGGGGCTCATGCGGCCACGATGCACGCCGCCGCGAGCGTCGCGGCCGTCTGCGCGTGAACGTGCCCGGCTCCGGTGCAGAGACGGCGCAGAGCGCGGGCGCCCGGCAGCATGTCGCCGCGTGGATCGCGCGGGCTTCGACACGTTTCGAGGGCAGGACATTCTCGATCCACCGCTTCCAGGCGGTGACCGTGTTCGTCAGGAAGCGCTGACCGCGAGGTCCGCGAGCGACCGCATGTCGGGCACGATCAGGTCGGGCGTCGCGCTCGCCGGCGGCGTGGCGCCCGAGCCCCCGCGACCGCCGCGGCGGTCGATCCAGACGGTCGTCATGCCCAGCGCCTTCGCGGTGACGTGATCGTGGTACAGGCTCTGCGCGACGTGCAGGATCCGCTCGCGCGGGACGCCGAGCGTGGCGAACGCCAGCTCGAAGTTGCCCGCGCTGGGCTTGTAGCTGCGCGCCTGCTGGGCCGTGATCACCCAGTCGAAGCGCAGGCCGAGGCGCTGCTCGGACAGCGCGAACAGGTCGTCGTCGCAGTTCGTGATCACCGCGAGGCGAAAGCGCGCGTGCAGCCGCGCGAGCGCCTCGGCGGAGTCCGCGAACGCCGGCCATTCGCCGACCGAGCCCGAGAACGCGGCGACCTCCGCGGCCGTCGGCTCGAATCCGAGGTCCGCGCCGATCGCGACGAGCGCACGGCCGAGGACCTCGCGATAGGGCAGATACGGTCCGGCCTCGAGCTCGGCCTCGTGGCGGCCGTAGCGCTCGAGCAGCGCCTCGTCATCGGCTCGCACGCCGTGGGCGGCGAGCACCGGGTCCAGCGCGGCCAGGATCCCCGCCTCCCAGTCGATGAGCGTCCCGTAGGTGTCGAACGTCAGGACGTCGAACGCGCTGAGGTCGATCGTCGTCACGCGCTCAGCCCTGCGTGACGATGACGACGAACGTCGCCAGCCCGAGCAGCACGCCGCAGAGCGTGAACACCCGCAGCGCCGCGGGCTCCAGGTGGTCGAACCGCCCTTCGCGCAGCGCGGCGTCCATGCTGCGCTGACGCATCTCGGCGTAGGCGATCATCGCGACGCCCACGAGCGCGTACCCGGCCCCGACGGCGATGTAGGGCCAGCGGACGCCGCCGGTCAGCTCCGGGAGCAGGCGGCCGATCCCGACGCCCGCCGCGATCCCCGTCAGGCCGGTGCGCCACCACGCCAGCCAGGTGCGCTCGGCGGCGAGGTGCGTGCGCCGCGTCGCGTCCTCGACCCCCTGTTCGCCTGCGTTCGCCGACACGTCCCCGAGCGTACCGGCGTGCTCAGTCGCGCGCGAGGCGCTCGAGCACGACCCGCCAGGCGGCCGACCGCGGGTCGACGTGATCGCGGTGGGCGGCGTGGGGCAGGGCCGCCAGCTCCGCGGGGCCGCCCGCCGCACGCGCCGCCTGCACGTACTCGACGCTCTGGCGGACGGTCAGCGTCCGGTCGTCCTCGCCGTGGACCAGCAGCATCGGCGTCGGGAGCCCGGCGCGGTGTTGAGGGTTGGCGACCGCGTAGCGCTCGGGCACCTCCTCGGGCGTGCCTCCCAGCAGCGTGTTCACGATCCCGCCCGGCGCGGTCAGGGCGCGTCCGCGCTCGAGGTTCGCGACCGGCGCCTGGGCGATCACGAGCGCCGGCGCGACGCGCGGCGTCCCCGCTCCGGGCGCCCCGTCGGGCAGCTGCGCGCGCGCGGCCGCCCACAGCGCCAGCGAGCCGCCGGCGCTGTGCCCGACGAGCGCGACACGCGCGAGGTCCAGCGGCGCGTCGACGCTCGCGAGGTGGTCGATGCTCGCCGCGACGTCGTCGAAGGTCGCGGGCCAGCCGCCGCCCTCCCGCCGGCCGACGCGGCGGTACTCGACGTTCCACGCCGCCCAGCCGTGGCGGGCGAGGTCGCGGGAGACCGGGCGCATCACGCGCTTGCCGTAGGTCATCCGCCAGGACCCGCCGTGCAGGACGACGGCGACCGGGTGCGGGCCGGAGCCCACCGGAAGGTGGAGCTCCGCCTGCGCCCACTCGTGCGCCGCGTAGCGGTGCCCCTCGCCGCCGCGCAGGACGTCGACGGCGATCCGGGGCAGGGACGGCGGCATCGCCATGGAGACTATGGGCGCGGCGTACGCTTCAGGGCGTGGTGCTCGCGCTCTCCACCCCGGACACCGTCTTCAACGTCGTGCTGGGCCTCGCAATGGTGCTCGGCTGGGCGGCGGTGATCGCGATCTGGTGGTTCGTGTTTCGCAAGGCACCCAGGGACGGCAGCCAGACGCCGTACGTGGTGACCGCCGAGGAGCCCCGCGATCAGCCGCCGCCGACCACCGCGAGCGCCGACTCGATCGCCTCGAGCCGGGCCTCGATCGCGCCCGAGTCCGCCGAGGGCAGGTAGAAGACCGCGCGGTCGACGCCGGCCTCGAGCAGGCGCGCCAGCCGCTCCGGCTTCGTGCTCGCCGCGTTGACGGTGACGCCGATCGCGCGGCCGGCGTCCGCGGCGCGGCCGCGCAGCTCGGCGATGCGGGCCAGCAGCTCGTCGTCGCTGCGCTCCGGGTTGGGCATCCAGTGGTCGCCGTACTCGAGCACCCGGTCGAGCACCGTCGCGCCGTTGCCGCCCACGAGCACGGGCGGGTAGGGGCGCTGGACGGGCTTCGGCCAGCTCCAGATCCGCTCGAAGCGCACGTGCTCGCCCGCGAAGCTCGCCTCGTCCTGCGTCCAGATCGCCTGCATCGCCCGCACGCGCTCGGACACCACCTCGAAGCGCTCACGCGGCTCGACGCCGTGGTTGCGCAGCTCCTCGCGATTCCAGCCGGCCCCCACGCCGAAGAGGAAGCGCCCGTCGCTGATCCGGTCGAGCGTCGCGACCTCCTTCGCCGTGACGATCGGGTCGCGCTCGGCGACGAGGCAGATGCCGGTGCCCAGCAGCAGGCGCTCGGTCACCGCAGCGGCCGCCGCGAGGGCGATGAACGGATCCAGGAGACGCGCGTACTCGCGCGGCAGGTCGCCGCCGACGGGATAGGGCGTCGCGCGCGATGCCGGAATGTGCGTGTGCTCGGGGAAGAACAGCGACTCGAAGCCGCGCTCCTCGGCCAGCCGGGCGAGCTGCGCCGGGCTCGGGGTCTCGTCGGTCGGGAAGATCGCCAGGCCGTAGTCCATCCGGGCATCCTGACGGATACCGGGACTTTGCCCGGGAATCGGTACCATCGCGCAGCGTCGACCGGGCTGCCGCCGTCCGCGACGTCCCACGTCCACGCCGAACCACCACCTTCTCGCATGCCCGACCACGCCCAGTTCGCGATCGGCTTCGATCAGCGCGACCGCGACCGCCTCCACGAGCTGTGGGACGGCATCATCGACGCGAACCGCTGGTCGGAGGGCGACCTGACGCGCGCCTTCGAGCAGGCCTGGGCGGACTGGAACGGCGCCGGGTCGGTCGCGTTCGGCGGCTGGACCGGCGCGGCGCTCGCCGCGCTGGAGTTCGCGGGCGTGCGCGGCGAGACCGTGCTGTGCCCCTCGAACACGTTCATGGCCACGCCGCTGGCCGCGATGCACGCCGGCGCGTCCGTGCAGTTCGTCGACTGCAACCGCGAGGATCTCTGCATGTCCTTCGAGGACCTCGAACGCAAGGTCGCCGAGCATCGCCCGAAGGCCGTGTTCCTGGTCCACATCGGTGGCCACGTCGCGTTCGACGTCGAGCGGATCGCCGCGCTGTGCCGCGCCGAGGGCATCTTCCTGATCGAGGACTGCGCCCACGCCCACGGCGCCGGCTGGAGCGGTCAGCGGCCCGGAACCTGGGGCGATGCGGGCATCTACTCCTTCTACGCGACGAAGACGATCTCCACCGGCGAGGGCGGCATGCTGGTGAGTCGTCATGACGATCTGCTCGACTTTGCGCGTGCCTTCCGCAACTACGGCAAGCCCGAGCACACCGTGCACGGCCTGAATTTCCGCCTGAGCGAATTCACCGCGGCGATCGGGCTCGTGCAGACCGAGCGCCTCGAGGAGATCGTCGCCTGGAAGCAGCGCATCGCACGCGAGGAGCTCGATCCGGTCCATCCCAATCGGGTGCTGCTGCCCGACGGGATGGAGTCGGGCTTCTACAAGTACATCGTCTTCGACGAGGTCGATCGCTCGACGGGCAAGGTCTACGACCAGCCCTGCCACCGCATCATGGGGCACCGGGTCGACCTGCCGAACACCGACTGGGTCGCCGAGAACCACTGGTGCGTGCCCCTCTACTACCGGCCGCGGCTCGGAGCCGAGACGGTCGCTGAAGCAGGAGTGTCATGAGAGTTCTGGTCACCGGCGGTTCCGGGTTCATCGGGTCGCACGTCGTCGACAAGCTGCGCGACGCCGGGCACACGCCCGTCATCTACGACCGCGTCGCGTCGCCGTTCCACACGAAGGGCGACGTCGACACCGTGCTCGGCGAGCTCGACGACCTCGCGGCGCTCGAGCGCGCGATGGACGGCTGCGAGGCCGTGATGCACCTCGCGGCCGCGGCCGACGTGAACATCGTCGCCAAGGAGCCGCTGGACTCCGAGGCCTGCAACGCTCGCGGCACCGTGACGGTGCTCGAGGCGGCGCGCCAGGCCGGCGTCGAGCGCGTCGTCTACGCCAGCACGATCTGGGTCTACACCGGCGAGTCCGGCCAGAAGGTCGACGAGGACTCCCCGCTGGGGATGCCCAACCACCTGTACACCGCCTCGAAGCTCGCGGGCGAGATGTACTGCCGCAGCTACCACGAGCTGTACGACCTCGAGACGACGATCCTGCGCTTCGGCATCCCGTACGGCCCGCGTGCGCGTCCCGCAGCGGTGATCCCCGCGTTCGTCAACAAGGCGCTCGCCGGGGACGCGCTGACGGTCGCCGGCGGCGGCCACCAGTCGCGGCGCTTCGTCTACGTCGAGGACCTCGCGGAGGGCTGCGTCCGCGGCCTGGAGCCCGTCGCGGCGAACCGCATCTACAACCTCGTCAGCGACGAGTCCACGACGATCCTGCAGATCGCCGAGCTCGTCCAGGAGCTCGTGGCGCCGGTCGAGATCGAGGACGTCGGCGCGCGCACGGCCGACTACGTCGGCGTCGAGGTCAGCGGCGAGCGCGCACGGCGCGAGCTCGACTGGACGGCGTCGACCCCGTTCCGCGAGGGCGTGCGGCGCTATGTCGCCTGGCGCCGCGACCAGGACGACCCCGCCAAGGCGGCCGCCTGGGCGCCCGTGGCGCCGCCCAAACCCGCGCGCGCTGGTTCGCGTTCGCTCGTCCCCCGCCTGCAGGTGGGCCTGCCGGCCCTGTTCGGCGTGGCGTCGGCGGCGATGCTCTTCGCCTACCTCGCCGCGGTCCACTCGATCGGCCTCTCGGGCGCCGAGTCGCGCACCGTCGGCGTCGTCACCTTCCTGGGCATCGGCGTCTACCTGCTCGCGCGCCCGGAGACCGGGCGCCGCGAGTACGGCAGGCTCGCCGTCGCGATGACCTTCGTCCTGGTGGCATTCGTCGCCTTCGCCGTGATGCTGCCCTGGAGCCGCGACTGGCTCGATCTCGCAGAACCGACCGCCGCCGTGATCGCCCTGAGCGTCACCGGCGCCGGCCTCGGGATCGCGCTGGCCGCGATGGGGCTGAGCCTCACGCGTGGGCGCGAGGACGCCGCCCGGGCCGCGATCGAGACGCGCGCCTAGCGCTCTGCTGCGCCGATCGCGAGGCCGCGCCGGCGCGCGACCTCGACGATCCGCGGCACGGCGGTCGCAGTCGCCCTCCACGATCCGGCGGCGCTGTAGGCGTCGGAATCGTGCAGCAGCAGCACGTCGCCCGCCTGCAGGTCGCGTGTGACAAGCCAGGTGATCGTCCGCGGCGTCGCCCATCCGGCCCAGTCCCGGCCCCAGCGCGACCAGAGCAGCGGCCGCCACCCGCGCCGGCGCACCTGCGCGAGCGCCGGGTAGGAGTAGATCCCCAGCGGCGGGCGATGGAGGACGGGCGCTTGGCCGGTCGCCTCGCCGATGACGCTCGCGGCGCGATCGAGGTCGTCGGCGACGGCGCGCGGCGGGACGCGCAGCAGCACGCGGTGGCGATGGCCGTGGACCGCGATCCCGTGTCCGGCCGCGGCGATCTCGCCGGCCAGCGCGGGGTGCGCGGCGACCTGCTCGCCCACGAGGAAGAAGGTCGCGCGGACGTCCTCGCGCGCGAGCGCCTCCAGGACCGCGGGCGTGCCCCGGGGGTGCGGGCCGTCGTCGAAGGTGAGCGCGATCCCGGGCGCGCCGGGGCGGTCGCGGTCGACGCGCAGCGCGGCGGCGACCTGCGGGACGATCGGCGCCAGAGCCGGCAGCGCCCAGAAGGCCCCGACGCCGAGCGCAGCCGCGGGGCCGAGCGCCGCAGGCCGCCTCATGCGGCGACTCCCGCGGCGGCCTGCTGTCCGTCGCCGACCAGCCCGAGCACGACACCCGCCGCGGAGGGGCGCTCGCCGTAGCTCGTGATCGGCCGGCGCGGCTGTGCCAGCGCGCGTCGCAGCGCTGCGGCGAGCTGCTCGCGCGTCGTCGCCACCTGGGCGAGGCCGAAGCGGCGGTAGGCGGCGTTGTTCAGGCGGATGTGCGAGACGCCCCAGCCGTAGGAGATGATCCGGCACCCGCGCACCCGCGCCTCGAACATCGTCAGGCCCGCCGTCGAGTGCACGAGGACGTCGGCGGCGGCGAGCACGTCCCCCATCCGGTCGGTGAAGCCCATGATCCGCAGCCGGGTCTCGCCGGGGAGGCGCGCCGCGAGCCCGCGCTGCACGGTCTCGCTGCGCCCGCAGAGCGCGAGCACGGTCGCGGCCGGATCGCTCGCGAGCGCCGTCTGCGCGGCGCCGCCGAGATCGCCGACCGCCCAGCCGCCGCCCGAGACGACGATCACGGGGCCCTGCGCCGGGAGGCCGAGCGCGGCGCGCGCGCTCGCCGGCTCGACGGGGTGCTCGAACTCGGGCGCGGTCAGCCCGCGGACGCAGACGACGCGCGTGCGCGGCGCGATCGCGCGGACCTCGGGCTCGGACTCCGCCTCGGTGATGAGGTGCAGGTCGACGTCGGGGTGGGCCCAGTAGTGCAGCGCCGCGAGATCGGTGATCGCGGAGACCACGGGCACCGTGATCCGGCCGCGGCCGCGCAGGTACCCGAGTGTCTCCGTCACCCCGGGATAGGTCGAGACGACGACATCGGGGCGCTCGCGGGCGATCAGCCGCGACAGGCCGCCCGCGCCGAGCCGGTGCGTCAGCCAGCGGCAGAACGCGCGCGTGGGGGGGAACCGCGCGAGCAGGAAGTACGAGGCGTCGAAGAGCCAGTTCATGCGATCGAACATGACGTCCGAGCCGGTGCCCGCCAGCAGCGTCGCGAGCCGCCCCATCGCCTGCAGGCCGTCGACGACGGGCGCCTCGATGCCCGGACGCTCGGCGAGCAGGCCGTCGGAGAGCATCCGCGCGGGCAGGTCGTGCCCCTCGCCGATCGAGGCGCTCAGGATGAGGATGCGCGCGGCCACCGCGGCGGATCGTAGACTCGCCGGGTCGTGCGCGACTCGCTCATCGGCCTGGTGCTCGCCGCCACGGCCTCCTCCTGCTTCAACCTCGCGATCGTCGTGCAGGCCTCCGAGGCCCGCGCCGTCCCGCAGGGCCACAGCATGCGGCTCTCGCTGCTCGGCCAGCTGCTGCGCCGCCCGCGCTGGCTCGCGGGCCTGGCGCTCAGCGTCGTCGCGGTGCCGCTCCAGACGGCCGCACTGATGCTCGCGCCGATCACACTCGTCCAGCCCGCCGACGCGATCGGCCTCGTGGTGCTGTTGATCGCGGGCTCACGGATGCTCGGCGAGCCGGTCGGGCGCCGCGAGGTCCTCTCGGTCGGCGCGATCTTCGTCGGCGTCATGGGCGTCGCGTTGGCGGGCGTCGAGCACACCGACGCGCACGCCTCGACCGCGACGCTCGTCCTCGTGCTGGCGCCGCTCGCCGCGCTGGCGCTCGTCCCCTACATCCTGCGCGGGCGCGTTCCGGCGAGCGCGATCGTGCTCGGCACCGGCCTGACGTTCGCGCTCGGCGCCTTCGCGTTGAAGCTCATCGCCGACGCGATCGCCGGCGGCGACTGGCTGCAGGTCGCGGGCTGGGGCGCTGCGGCGGCCGTCTTCGCGATCCTCGGCGTGAACAGCGAGATGAGCGCGCTGCAGCTGCTCCCCGTCGCGCGCGTCGCGCCGGTGATCTTCGCGATCGAGCTCGTCGTGCCGGTCGCCCTGGGCCCGCTGATCGGCGGCGAGGCATGGCCCACGGAGCCGGCGAAGCTCCTGCTGCTGCTCGGCTCGCTCGCGGTGACCGTCGCCGGCGCAGCGTCACTGATGAGCTCAGGCCCGGTCGCAGGCGTGCTCGCCGCCGAGCACGAGCAGGATGCCCACGAGACGCCGGAGCCCCTCCCCGCGTGACGGTCAGCTGCGCTGGATGCCGCGGACGATGAGGAACACGCCGAGCGCGGCGGCCAGCGTCATCGCGATCGTGCGGCCGTTGCGCGAGAACCAGGCATTGACGCGCTCGACCCGTGAGACCGTGCCGTCGGGCGCGACGAGGAGTCCGATGAGCGGGACCTCGGCGAGCAGGAACATGATCGCGTTGAACCCGAGGATCTGCACGAGGTCGCGCGCCGTCGAGTTGTGGGCCGCCGCGATGTCCTTGAGGCCCACGAGGTAGGCGGCGCCCGGCACGTTGATCGCCAGCGCGGCCAGGAAGACCAGCGGCGCCGAGCCGCCGGCGAGGATGCGCGTCGACCACGGCTCGCGCTGCTCGTCCTCGGGCGTCGGCGGGTGCTTCACGGCGTGGCGCGCCTGCCGGCGTTCGCGCAGGCGCTCGTCCTGGCGCGTCGCCAGCGCGACGGCGACGAGCAGGGCGAGCCCGCCGACCGCGAGATCGACGGTCCAGCTGAACGTCGTCCTGCTGCCGCCGCTCGTCGCGTGGCTGCCCTTCAGGACGAAGACGAACAGCAGCCCGACGCCGATGCTGATCGTCAGGCCGCCGGCGAGGTAGGCGCTGAGCAGCTGGACGCGGCGCGGCTGGGAGAGCAGGATCACGACGGCGGCCAGCAGCGTCGGGTAGAGCGCCGCCTCGAGCGCCAGCGCGATCAGCTGCCAGTTCACCGGCGGACCGTATCGCGGTGCGTCGGGGCCGGCCGCTCAGGGAGCGACGGCCGCGTGCTCACGGACCGGAGGCGACTCCACCTCGGGCGCAGGCGGAGGGGCCGTGTCGTGCGCCAGCCCGCGGCCGTCGGTTCCCGGCCGCCAGCCCGGCCCGGCGAAGAGGTAGCCCAGGCGCTCGCGCCAGCGGCCGCTCGCGCGCAGGTCGTGCCAGATCGCCGTGTACTCGTGGAAGGCGACGCGCACGGGGTTGAACGTGTCGATGTTCGTCGTCAGGCCGTAGACGACGCGCTCGTGCTCGCCGGCGAACGTCCCGAACAGGCGGTCCCAGACGATCAGGATGCCCCCGTAGTTCTTGTCCAGGTACTGCTCGTTGGCGCCGTGGTGGACGCGGTGATGCGACGGCGTGTTGAAGACGTACTCGATCGGCCGCGGCAGCCGCCCGATGCGCTCGGTGTGCAGCCCGAACTGGTAGATCAGGCTGATCGACTGCATCGTGAAGATCATCCACGGGGCGAAGCCGAGCAGCGCCAGCGGCGCCCAGAACGGCAGCGTCGTGACAACGACGACGGGCTGGCGCAGCGCCGTCGAGAGGTTGAAGTACTGCGAGGAGTGATGCACCACGTGGCTCGCCCAGAAGACCCGGACCTCGTGGCTGACGCGGTGGTACCAGTAGAAGGCCAGGTCGTCGCACAGGAACAGCAGCGCGTAGGTCCACCACCGGTTCGCGGGCATCCGCAGCGGTGAGAGGTGGTAGAGCCCGGCGTAGACCGCGATCACGACGAGCCCCCAGAACGCGGCGATGACGACGTTCGCCAGGCCCATGCTGAGGCTCGTCGCCGCGTCGCGCGTGTCGTACCCCATCAGGTCGCGGTCGGGGTCCAGCCGGAACGAGATCGTCTCGACGACGAGCAGCAGCACGAACGCGGGGATCGCGTAGAGGATCAGGTCATGCATCGCAGGCCGCCGGCGCCGTGATCAGCGAGCGCGAGAGCAGCGCGTCGGCGCGCACCGCCGCGAGCTCCGCGTCGGCCAGGGCGATCGCCTCGACCAGGTCGCGGTGACCGTCGACGGCGCAGACCTCGTCGGCGAAGACCGTCCGCGAGGCGGGGAGCGCCGCGTCCGTCGCGGCGAGCAGGCTGTTGTACGCGAGCTCGTAGGCGACGTTGTCGCAGGCCCGCACGAGGACGCGCCACAGCTCCTCGTAGCGCACGGCGGCCGCCTCGAGCTCATCCGCCGCGCCGGCGCTCGTGCGGGCCCGCAGCTCGGCGACCGCTCCGGGCGTCGCGCGCTGCGCGGCCAGGCGCGCGATGTCGATGCCGATGCAGCGTCGCGCCTCGACGACCGAGCGCAGGACCTGCGGGCTCCCGCCCGCCTCGCCGACCAGCGGGAGCTGCGCCAGGAGATCCAGTCCGCCCGAGGCGCGCCAGTCGCGCACGCGCGTGGCCCCGCCGTGATGGACCTCGACGAGCCCGGCCTGCTGCAGGCGCTTGAGCGCCTCGCGCACGGCATGGCGGTTGACGGAGAAGGTCTCGCTGAGCGTGCGCTCGGGAGGGAGCGCCGCCCCGGCCCGCAGGCGGCCGGAGAGGATGGCGGCGCGCAGGTCCTCGAAGACGACTTCGGAGACCGGCCGCCGCACGACGGGGTCGAACGGCATCGCCGCGCAGGGTAACTGATTGGACCAGTTCTGCCAAGCCGTGGACGCTAAGGTCGCTCGCGATGCCGAACCGCACGCAGCCGCCGCCCGCCCGCCGCGTGCGGGTGATCGCCGCCGGCGGCACGATCGGGATGCGCGGCACCGGCGGCGCGACACCCCAGCACGACGCCGAATCGCTCGTGGCGGCCGTCCCGGGCCTCGCCTCACATCCCGGCATCACCGCGACGACGGTGGTGAACCTGCCCAGCGCGCACCTGAGTCTCGAGCAGCAGCTCGCGATCTGCCGCGAGGCGCGCGACGCCGCCCGCCGCGGCATCGGCGTCGTCGTCACCCACGGCACCGACACGCTCGAGGAGACGGCGATGCTGTGCGACATCGTCAACGACGCGGAGGCGCCGGTCGTCTTCACGGGCGCGATCCGCCCCGCGAGCGCGCCGGGGGCCGACGGCCCGGCGAACCTCGTCGACGCCGTCAGCGTGGCCGCCAGCGAGGACGCCGCCGGCCTCGGCGTGCTGGTCGTCTTCGGCGGCGAGATCCACCACGCGCGCGTTGTGCGCAAGACCGACACGACGTCGCTGACCGCCTTCTCCTCGCCGCAGATGGGCCCGCTCGGCCGCGTCACCGAGGGCCACCCGACGATCTGGTCGCGCATCCCGCGAAACCCGACGCTCGACCCGCCCAAGCTCGACAAGCGCGTCTTCATCGTCCCGACGTCCTCCGGTGACGACGGCTCGCTCGCCCGCGCCGCGCTGGCGACCGACCCCGACGGCGTCGTGATCGGCACGCTCGGCGCAGGGCACATGGCGCCGGCGCTGCTGGAGCTGTGGGCCGAGGCGGCGGAGCGCATGCCCGTCGTCGTCTACTGCCGCCCCGAGCGCGGCGTGATCCTGAACTCGACCTACGGCTACGCGGGCTCGGAGATGGACCTGCGCCTGACGAACGTCATCCCGGCAGGCTTCCTCTCGCCGCAGGCGGCGCGGATGAAGCTGCTCGCGTGCCTGGCCTCGGGACTCTCGATCGACGAGGTCCGCTGGGCGTTCAGCCAGGACGACGGGTAGGCCCGTTCCTACCGGCTCGGGCGCCCGCGCCCGAGTGGTAGCTTGCTGGAACAGCTGTACCGCGGCACGGACGTCGCGGGCGCTGCCCTGTTATCCCCTTGAGGAGGAGCCCCCGGTGCTCAAGCGCGCCATCCTCGTCGCGGCACTCGCACTTGCCGCGTTCGCCCCCACCGCGTCGGCCGTCACGACGCTGAACATCGTCCCGCACGGCCAGGAGGCACCAGGCGTGCCGTGGGCCACGACGCCGGGCATCCTGCCAGCGGACACGCAGGCGAAGATGTACGACCGCATCACGCCGCTGTTCCGCAACATCACGGACGCACAGCTGATCCCCAGCGCCGACGGCTCGGGCTACTACAAGTCCGCGGCGCTGCTCGCGCAGGACGACCCCTCCTTCGTCTCGAGCCAGACCGTCAGCGGCGCCTCCCCGTCCGCCGGCGCCGTCAGCGCGACCATCAAGCGCGACCCCTACGGCGTGCCGCACATCTACAGCGACACCGACGCCGGCGCGATCTTCGGCGCGGGCTACGTCGTCGCCACGGATCAGTCGCTGCTGCTGAACCAGGCCCGCTACAACGGCGTCGCCGGGCTCATCGACCTTCCCGGCGTCCCGGCGATCAACCTGATCCTCGGGCTCTACGACTACAAGCCGAGCAAGCAGGTCGTCGACCAGGCGACCGCGCTGCAGACGAAGAACATCGAGGCGCAGGGGGCTCAGGGCAAGCAGCTCCTGAACGACATCGACACCTACCTGGCCGGCATCAACACCCGCGTGGCCGAGCAGGACGCGCAGACCGGGCTCGTGACGCCGAAGTTCACGCGCACGGACATCTACGCGCTGAACGCCGTCAAGTCGCAGTTCCTGGGCGAGGGCGGTGGGGCAGAGGTCGGCAACTCCGAGTTCCTCGACGGGCTGCGCAGCAAGCTCGGCGTGAAGGCCGGCGACGGCGTCTTCAAGGACCTGCAGGGTCGCAACGACCCGGAGGCCGCCGTCACCACGTCGGCCAAGAGCTTCAACGCGCAGACGAACGTCAGCGACTCGAACGCTCCGGGCGAGGTGCTGCTGAAGAACAACTCGTTCAAGAACTCGTTCATCAAGCTCCCGGGCGCGAGCGCGGCGAGCGCCAGCGCGGCGAAGGCCGGCGGCTCCGGTGAGCCGCTGCGCCCCGTATCGGCCGACCATCCGGACGGCCCGCGGCAGCTCGCGAGCAACATCCTGATCGTCTCCGGGAAGCGCTCGGCGACGGGCGCGCCGCTGTTCGTCGGCGGCCCGCAGATCGGCTACAACTACCCGGGTCTGACGCTCGAGATGCAGATGAAGAGCCCGAGCATCAACGTCGAGGGCGTCTCCTCGGCGCCGTTCCCGGGCTACATGCTGATCGGCCGCGGCGCCGACTACGCATGGACGCTCACCTCCGCCGGCGCGGACATCATCGACACCTACGCGGAGACGCTCTGCGGCGGGTCGAAGACGAAGTACAGCTACAAGGGCAAGTGCCTGTCGATGACGAAGATCGACGCGGGCACGATCTCCAAGGGCGGCAAGACGACGAAGGCGGTCTACTACACGACCGTCCACGGGCCGGTCATCGGCTACGCGACCAACCGCTCCGGCGGGAAGCTCGTCGCGCTCTCGCAGCGGCGCTCCAGCTACGGCAAGGAGACCGTCGACCAGCTGTTCAACCAGCAGATGACGTTCGGGCGCGTGCACAGCGCCAAGGACTTCATCGCCGCGGCGAAGAAGACCCCGCAGACGTTCAACTCGTTCTACGCGAGCGCGACGGAGTCGGCCTTCTACACCGCGGGCCTCCTGCCCAAGCGGCCCAAGGGCGTCAACCCGACGCTGCCGGTCAGCGGCAGCGGGAAGTTCGAGTGGCAGGGCTACCTGCCCACGTCGGTCCACCCGCAGGTCGTCAACCCGTCGACGGGCTACATCGTCAACTGGAACAACAAGCCGGGCAAGGACTTCCCGGCAGGTGACGACCGCTTCGGCAACGAGGGCGGCATCCAGCGCCAGACGCTGCTCACGGGCGAGGTCACGCGCTACCCGCAGGCGACGCTCGCCAACGTCCTGGCCTCGGCGAACGCCGCGGCCACCGAGGACGTGCGCGTGGCCCGCTTCTGGCCGACGATGAAGTCGATGCTCGCCAAGGCGACCTCGCCGAACGCGCTCGCGACGAAGGAGGCGAGCATCCTGCAGCAGTGGTACAGCCAGGGCGGCAGCCGCGTCGACGCGAACCTCGACGGCAAGATCGACAGCCCGGGCGCGCCGATCATCGACGCCGCGTGGCCCGCGATCGCCAACGCCGGCCTCTGCGACAGGCTGGGCAGCGCGCTGTGCAAGCAGCTCGGCGGGCTGATCAGCCAGTTCGACACACCGCCCGGCGGGCAGTACAGCGGCTGGCACCAGTACATGTGGAAGGACTTCCGGAGCACCCTCGGCCTGAAGGTCTCCGGGAAGTACTCCACGAGCTACTGCGGCAAGGGCAACGCCAAGGCGTGCGCCACGAAGCTGTGGACGGCGCTCAGCGACGCCGGCAAGAAGCTCGCGAACAAGCAGGGCACCGATCCGACGACGTGGAGCGAGCCGACGACGATGGTCGGGTTCTCACCGCTGCCGCTGTACACGATGCAGTACACGAACAAGCCCAGCGGGATCCATCAGGTCATGACGTTCAAGTAGGGGTGACGTCGCCGACGCTGCCCGGCTCCGCCGGGGAGCGTTGTGCGAACCCGTCCTGAAGTCACCTGGCCGGCGCTGAAGACGCGCCGGCCAGGTGCGTTTCAGGGCCCCCAGCTCCACCGTCACCAGCCGCAACCCCGCGTCGAACTCCGGCAGCAGACGCGATGCGCCGTGCCAGACGGCAGCCGCCACCTCGTCCGGCAGGCGAGCGCCGGCGCCGGCGGTGCGTTCGCCGACCTAGGCCGCGGCCGGCACGAACCGGCGCCGCAGCCGGGCGCCGAGCACGCCGAGCGCCGTCGAGATCACCGCGATGATCACGACGAGGACGATCGCCGGGTGGGGCAGCGTCGCCTCGGACGG
>JADGPM010000127.1 GCA_017882425.1 Solirubrobacteraceae bacterium | reverse complement strand
GGGGCGCCTACGGGGTGAGCTGACGGGCTCGCGCGAAGAGCTCGCGCGGCGACCCTGATCGAGTCGCTTCGCCCCAGAAGTTGGGTCCCCCGCTCCCGGCTCGCACTGGGCGGACCGGGACTCGGCATGTCCTACGACGGATGCAGACTAGCGTCCGTCCTGTCGGAATCCGTGGGCATGGAGCCTGCAGGACGACGTGCAGGCCGCGATCAGCGGGCTCTGGCGGCGCTACCAGCCGAGGCCGGGGCCGTCGGCGCGACGGCGCGGGGCCACCATGCGCGCGGCGACTGCGACGAGCGCCACGGAACACCAGGGGAGGAGCGCTCTGCCGTTGGGGTGGTTCATCACGGACTCCTTTGCGTCGGGGGAGTGGGCCGAATCTACGATCGCGACCTGTGGCAGTGATGAGGGTGGCCTGAGAGGACCCTGAGCGGGGCGGCGGCATCCGGCGCAATTGCGTAGATTCGGAGCGGATGCGTCGGCTCGCCCGCCTGAAGGACGGCTCGGAGATCGAGATCCGCCCGCTCGAGCCCCAGGACGCCGAGCTGCTGGTCCACGGGTTCGACGAGCTCAGCGTCCGCACCCGCTACGAGCGCTTCTTCACCGTCGTGCCGACGCTCCCGCATCACTGGGTCGAGGACCTGATGGACATCGATCACCGCGATCGCGAGGCGCTCGGCGCCGGCGACCCCGCGACCGGTCAGGGCATCGGCGTCGCGCGCTACGTCCGCCCGCCCGGGACGACCGAGGAGGCGGAGTTCGCGATCACGATCACCGACGACTGGCAGGGGCGCGGCGTCGGTCACACGCTGATGCTCGAGCTGATGGACGCGGCGCGGGCCAACGGGATCACGCGCCTGACGGGCGAGGTGCTCGCGGCCAATGACCCGATGCTCGCGCTCGCCAAACGCCTCGGCGCGCGCGTCGAGCCCTCGGACGGCGGCGTCGTCCACCTCGTCCTCGACCTGTGAGCGCTGCGGTCGACCTGCGGGTGCGGCTCACCCCGCGTGCGGCGCGGCCGAGGGTCGAGCTGCTCGAGGACGGGTCGCTCGCGGTGCGCGTCAGCGCACCGCCGGTCGACGGACAGGCGAACGCGGCGCTCGTGAAGGCGGTCGCCAAGGCGCTCCGTCTCGCCCCCTCGCGCGTTCGCATCGTGCGAGGGGAGCATTCGCGGGAGAAGATGCTGCGGGTCGAGGGGCTCGAGGCCGGCGAGATCCGCGCCCGGCTGCGCGCGCCGCGCGGCGGTTAGGCCGCCGCTCGGCGCGCGGAGTGGTGGTCCATCCCGGCGTGGATCGCGTCGAGCACCGCGTTGGCGAAGGCGGTGTCGCCGGTCACCTCGACCTCGGTGCGCGAGCCCGCCGGGCCGAGCGCCTCGATCCAGGCGCGCTCGGGGGCGGTGGCCCGCGCCTGTGCGTCCGGCACGGGCCGCTCGTCGTACTCGAGGGCGCCGTCCCGCGCGCGCATGCCGTAGTGCAGGGCGCCGCGCTCGGGATGCACGACGACGATGTGCAGTACGCCGCGGGTGCCTGCCGGGACCGAGAGGCCCGAGGCCGCCCGGAAGATCGCGCCCAGGTCGACCGCCTCGCCGGGGCGCGGGGCGCTCCAGCTCCAGCGGTAGCCCCAGCGGGCGAGCTCGCCGATGACGGGCAGCAGCTCGCGTGCCCGCTCGGTGAGCTCGTAGTCCACGCGCGGCGGGACCTCGCGGTAGCGCTGGCGGGTCAGCAGGCCGTCCGCGACCATCCGGTTCAGGCGTGAGCGCAGTTGCTCGGTCGAGATGCCGGGGAGCGTGCGCTGCAGCTCGACGAACCGGCGGGGGCCGCCGGTCAGGTCGCGGACGATCAGCAGTGTCCACTTGTCTCCGACGAGGTCCAGGGCCCGGGCGTCTGGGGCCCACTGGTCGTAGGGATGGCGCTTGGGGGGCGGAGCCGGGGGCATGGCGCTCCTTCCGTGCTCGAGGTTTCCGTACCGGCGCGTCGCGACGCGCCCAGGGACCTAGGTACTAGCAGGGTTCTGCTGGGAATCGCGGTACCCATCCGTCCGGCGCGTTGAAACCACCGCCCACGAACAGCTGCGGTACAAACGTACTGATGCGTATAGGATGTCGCCCATGAGCACCGAGACCGAGCAGCAGACCAAGCTCCACGGCGGCCGCCTGATCGCACGCCGCCTGAAGAACCACGGCGTGACGAAGCTGTTCACGCTGTCGGGAGGGCATCTGTTCTCGATCTACGACGGTTGCCGCGAGGAGGGGATCGACCTCGTCGATACGCGCCACGAGCAGGCGGCGGCGTTTGCGGCCGAGGGCTGGGCGAAGATCACCCGCACCCCCGGCGTCGCGGCGCTGACGGCCGGCCCGGGCGTCACCAACGGGATGAGCGCGCTCGGCTCCGCCCAGATGAACAACTCGCCGCTCGTCGTGCTGGGCGGCCGCGCCCCGGCGATGCGCTGGGGTCAGGGCTCGCTGCAGGAGATCGATCACGTGCCGTTCGTGCGGCCGCTGACGAAGCTCGCCGCGACGGCCGGCTCGACCGACGAGATCCCCGGCCTCGTCGACGACGCGCTGGCGACGGCGATGCGCCCGCACTCCGGCCCGACCTTCCTGGACTTCCCGCTCGACCACGTCTTCATGGAGGCGGAGGAGCCGGCAGCGGGCGCGCCGCTCCCGGACGCCGCAGCCGAGCCGCTCGCCCCCGCCGGCGTCGAGCGCGCGATCGCGCTGCTGCGCGACGCCGAGCGCCCGGTGATCATGGCCGGCACGAACCTCTGGTGGGGCCACGGGGAGGAGGCGCTGCTGCGGCTCGCCACCGAGCGCCGCATCCCCGTGTTCCTCAACGGCATGGCGCGCGGCTGCGTCCCAGCCGACCACGAGCTGTTCTTCTCCCGCGCCCGCGGCGCCGGCCTGACGAACGCCGACGTCGCGATCGTCATCGGCGTGCCGATGGACTTCCGCCTGGGCTTCGGCGGCTCGTTCGGCGAGAGCACGGAGATCATCGTCCTGGACCGCGCCGAGCCGTTGCGCGACCATCCGCGCGCGGTCGCCGCCGAGCTCTACGGCGGCATCGGCGCGACGCTCGACGCGCTGCGCGAGGGCATCGCCGGCGTCGAGGACGTCACCGGCCCGTGGGTCAGGCAGCTGCGCAACGTCGAGACGGAGAAGCGCGAAGCGGAGGCCGCCGAGCTCAGCGACGACCGCTCGCCGCTGCACCCGATGCGGATCTACCACGAGCTCAACGGCATGCTCGACCGCGACGCGATCGTCGTCGGCGACGGCGGCGACTTCGTCTCCTACGCCGGGCGCGTCATCAACTCCTACGAGCCGGGTTGCTGGGTCGATCCGGGCCCGTTCGGCTGCCTGGGCTCCGGGACCGGGTACGCGCTCGCCGCCAAGCTCGCCCACCCCGAGCGCCAGGTCGTCCTGCTGCACGGCGACGGCGCGTTCGGCTTCAGCGGGATGGAGTACGACACGCTCGCCCGCCACGGCGTGAACGTCGTCGGCGTCATGGGCAACAACGGCATCTGGGCGCTCGAGAAGCACCCGATGGAGTTCCTCTACGGCTACTCGGTCGTCGCCGACCTGCGGCCCGAGACGCGCTACGACACGATCGTCGAGGCGCTCGGCGGCCACGGGGAGCTCGTGCGCACGCCGGCCGAGCTGCGGCCCGCGCTCGAACGCGCGTTCAGCGCCGGGAAGCCCGCGCTCGTGAACGTGCTGCAGGACCCGAACGTCGTGTATCCGCGCAAGTCCAACCTCGCCTAGAGCGGCTCGGGGCATCCGCGGCCGCTCCCTCGAGTGAGGCCGACGGTCAG
>JADGPM010000126.1 GCA_017882425.1 Solirubrobacteraceae bacterium | reverse complement strand
TCGGGTCCTCCTGGACCATCGCGCGGAGCTTGATGATCCCGTGCATCAGCGCCTCGGGCCGCGGCGGGCAGCCCGGCACGTGGACGTCCACCGGCATGAACTTGTCGGCCGGCACGATCGCGTAGTTGTTGAAGACGCCCATCGAGCTCGAGCAGGCGCCCATCGCGATCGCGAACTTCGGCTCGAGCCTCTGGTCGTAGACCCGCCGGACGACCGGCGCCATCTTGATCGAGACGCGGCCCGACAGGATCATCAGGTCGGCCTGGCGCGGCGAGGCGCGGAAGGCCTCGAAGCCGAAGCGGGCGATGTCCAGCCGCGCGCCGACGATCGACATCATCTCGATCGCGCAGCAGGCCAGGCCGAATGTCAGCGGGAACAGCGAGTTGCCGCGCGCCCAGTCGACGGCTCTGTCGAGCGTCGTCGTCAGGACGCGCTCCTGGACGTACTGCTCGAGGTCCTGGCCCTCGAGGTCGCCGCGCAGCATGTCGCGCGCCCGCAGCTGGCGGGCGCGGAAGTCCTCCGGCGTCTCGACCTTCTGGCGGACTACTTCCATGTCAGCGCGCCCCGTCTCCACACGTAGATGAACGCGACGAGCAGCAGCGCGACGAAGACGATGGTCTCGACCAGCGCGAAGGTGCCGAACGCGCGCAGCTGCACGGCGATCGGGTAGAGGAACAGCACCTCGATGTCGAACAGCAGGAACAGCATCGCGATCAGGTAGAAGCTGATCCCGAAGCGGAACCCCTGGCGGATCTCCGACGGCATGCCGCTCTCGTACGGGTCGAGCTTGTGCTCGATGTCGCGCTTGGGACCGAGGACGGTGTTCAGGTAGCCGAACAGGACGCCGATGCCGATGCCGATCGCGACGAAGATGAGCGCGGGTGCGTACGTGTCCAGCACGGATGAGGTTGTATCACCAACGGGGGGTGCGACCTACTTCGTGACAAAGGGCTCGAATTGGCGACAGCAGCGGACATCACGGCCATCGTCGTGGCGGCGATCAACCTCCTCGCGGGGGCGCTCGGCGGCTGGGCATGGCATCGCGACGAGGCGAGCCGGGCCTTCTGGCCGACCGCTCGCGCGGGGCAGTTCGCCGCCACCGCGATGGCCGGGCTCGCGCTCGTCATGATCGTCTCCGGATACCACCCGGACAGCGGCCTGCTGTGGCTCTACATGATCCTGCCGGTCGCCGTCTCGATCATCGCCGAGCAGCTGCGGATCGCCTCCGCGCAGCTCGTGCTCGACGCCAACGAGCTCGAGGACGCGCAGGCCGTCGGCCGGCTCCCGGAGTCCGAGCAGCAGCTGATCGTGCATGCGATCGTCCGGCGGGAGACCGGGGTCATCGCGCTCGCCGCGCTGGTCATCGTGTTCCTCGCGCTGCGCGTCCTGGCGACCGCGTGATCGCCGCGCATCCCGTGTAGGCTTGCCGTCGCTCAGGGTGAAAGGCGATCGTCTTTCGCCAGAATTGTTGGCCCCCAGGAGACCCGTCGTGCGCCCCACCCGCCTGTTGCTGCCCGTGCTCGCCCTGACCGCCTCGCTGGGAGTCGCGGCGTGCGGCAGCTCGACCAGCTCGAGCACCTCCTCGGCCACGGCGGCCACCGCGGCGACCTGCACCAAGGACCAGCTCGCGCTCGTGAACTCCGGGACGCTCACCGTCGGCACGGACAAGCCCGGCTACCCGCCGTACATCGTCGATGACAAGCCCGCCAACGGGAAGGGCTTCGAGAGCGCCGTGAGCTACGCCATCGCCAAGCAGCTGGGCTTCACGCCGAGCCAGGTGAAGTGGATCGTCGTGCCGTTCAACTCGTCCTACGCCCCGGGGCCCAAGACGTTCGACTTCGACATCAACCAGGTCTCGATCACGCCCAAGCGCGCGACCGCGGTGTCCTTCTCCTCGCCGTACTACACGGCCCCGCAGGCCGTGCTCACGCTGAAGGGCTCGAAGGTCGAGAACGCGACGAGCCTGGCCGACCTCAAGGACGCCAAGCTCGGCGTGCAGGTCGGCACCACGAGCCTCAGCGCCGTCCAGGACGTCATCAAGCCCTCGCAGCAGCCGGCCGTGTTCAACGACTCCAACGACACCGTCAGCGCGCTGAAGAACAAGAGCGTCGACGCGATCGTCGTCGACCTCCCGACGGCGATCTACCTGCGCGACGCGGAGCTCTCCGGCGCCAAGGTCGTCGGGCAGTTCGCCGTGCCGGGCGGGGACCGCTGGGGGGTCGTGCTGAAGAAGGGCTCGGGCCTGACGGCGTGCGTCAACCAGGCGATCTCCAAGCTGCGCTCCTCCGGCGAGCTCGACTCGATCACGAAGCAGTGGATGAGCAGCTCGGCGAACGCGCCCGAGCTGCAGTAGCCATGAGCGCGGGACCCTCCGCGTGACCACGGTCCCCGTCGACCGCCGCGCGGCCCGCGAGCTGGCGCGGCGACGCAAGGCACGCCGCGGGACGCTGATCGCCGTCGTCTCGAGCGTCGTCGTCCTCGGCGGCCTGGCGGCGATCGTCCTGACGAGCAGCGGCTGGCCCGCGGTCAAGTCGACGTTCTTCTCCTGGAGCGCCTTCAAGACGTCGTTCCCGGACATCCTGAAGGCGTTCTGGATCGACGTGAAGCTGTTCATCGCCGTCGAGGCGGTCGTCCTCGTGCTGGGCCTCGTGATCGCGCTCGTGCGCACGACACGGGCCCCCGCGCTGTTTCCGCTGCGCCTGCTCTCGACGCTCTGGGTCGACATCCTGCGCGGCGTCCCGACGATCCTCGTCGTCTACCTGATCGGGTTCGGCATCCCGGCGCTGCAGCTCTCCGGCCTGCCGACCGACCCCGTGGTGCTCGGCGGCATCGCGCTGGCGATGAGCTACTCGGCCTACGTCGCCGAGGTCTACCGGGCCGGCATCCACTCGGTGCACCCCAGCCAGCGCGCCGCGGCGCTCGCGGTCGGGCTGACCCAGACGCAGGCGATGCGCCGCGTGGTGCTCCCGCAGGCGGTGCGCCGCGTGCTGGCGCCGCTGCTCAACGACTTCATCTCGCTGCAGAAGGACGTCGCGCTGGTCTCCGTCCTCGGCCCGCTGGAGGCCTTCCGCGTCGCACAGATCAACGCCGCGGAGAACTTCAACTACACGCCGCTGATCGCCGCCGCGCTGCTCTACCTCGCGGTCACCGTCCCGCTCGCGCGGATGCTCGACCGCATGCAGGCTCGCAGCCGCGACGTCACGTCGGGAACGGTGCCGTTGTGAGCGACGCCGTCCTGGAGGTCCGCGGCGTCACGAAGTCCTACGGCGACGTTCAGGTCCTGCGCGGCATCGACCTCGCGGTGCGCGAGCACGAGGCGATCGCGCTGATCGGCGCGTCGGGCTCCGGGAAGTCGACGCTGCTGCGCTGCATCGACCTGCTCGACGACATCGACGACGGCGACGTGTTCCTCGACGGCGAGGTCATCACCGACCCCGCATGCGAGCCGGTGCAGGTGCGCCGGCGCCTGGGCATGGTCTTCCAGGCGTTCAACCTCTTCCCGCACATGACGATCCTCGAGAACGTCGCGCTGGCGCCGGAGCGCGCGCACGGGGTCGACCGCAGGGAGGCGCGCGAGCGCGGGCGCGAGCTGCTCGCGCGGTTCGGGCTCGCCGGCCGCGAGGACGAGTACCCCGACCGCCTCTCCGGCGGCCAGCAGCAGCGGGTGGCGCTCGTGCGCGCGCTCGCGACGCGCCCGCGCGCGCTGCTGCTCGACGAGATCACGAGCGCGCTCGACCCTGAGCTCGTCGGCGAGGTCCTGAGCCTCGTGCGCGACCTCAAGGCCGAAGGCATGACGATGCTCATCGCCACGCACGAGATGGGCTTCGCGCGCGAGGTCGCCAACGAGGTCTGCTTCCTGCACGACGGCCAGATCATCGAGCACGGCGACCCCGAGCGGATGTTCACCGCGCCGGAGCGCGAGGAGACGCAGCGCTTCCTGCGCCGCCTGCTCGACGCGCGGCGCCTCTAGGCGTCATCAGAGCGCGCGCTCGTAGCAGCGCGAGCGCGGGCTGTCCGTGTACGGCGGGTAGCGCGGGATCGGCAGGTAGCCGCACCGCTCGTACAGCGCCATCGCCTCCGGCTGCGCGATTCCCGTCTCGAGCACGATGCGCTGCGCCCCCAGCCGGCGCGCCTCGTCCTCGAGCGCGCGGAGCAGGGCGACCGCGACGCCGCGCCGGCGCGCGGGCGGGCGCACGTACATGCGCTTGATCTCGAGCGTCCGCGCATCGAACGCACGCAGCGCGGCGATGCCCAGGGCCCCACCGCCGGCATCCCACGCGACGAGCGATGCGACCAGGTCGTCGGGGCCGGGCCGGGCCCCCTCCTCCCCCGCGCCGTAGCGCTCTCCGAGGTCGGCGAGCAGCTCGCCGCGCAGCTCCAGCGCCGTGGCGTCCGCGTACGGGAGCGTCGTGATCCGCAGGCCGGGCGCGGCGTCCGTCACGGGCGCTCGAGCCCGCGGAACGCCCCCCCGAACCAGACGAGCGGGCGCCCGTCCGCATGCATCGCGCCGTGGGTGACGGCGCCGATGCCGATCGTGTGATCCCCGCCGGGCAGCAGCTCGCGCAGGTCGCAGGCCAGCCAGGCGAGCGCGTCGTCGAGCACGGGCACGCCGTGCGCGACGGTGTGGGTGACGGACTCGAACTTCTCCTGCGCGATGCGCTTGGAGGCGAAGACGGCGGCGAGATCCTCCTGGCCCTCGCGCAGGACGTTGACGGCGAAGCGGCCGCTCGCGCGCACGGCGGAGAGCGTGCGCGAGGTGTTGTCGAAGCAGACGAGCAGCAGCAGCGGGTCGAGCGACAGCGACGTGACCGCGTTCGTCGTCAGCCCGGCCGGCCCGTCCGGGCCCTCGCAGGTGACGATCGCCACGCCGGAGGCGAAGCGGCCGACGATCTCGCGGTAGTGCTCGGGCTCCATCTCCGCGCTCAAGCTATCGCGCGACCGGAAAGGCCGAGGGAGAAGGGGGCCCGGCGCCGGCCGGTTGCCGCCGTGTCATGAAACGATCGCGCCTGTCACCTCTGCGACCGCCAGTCTGCCGACGCCGGGCTACCGGGGTGGGTTTCGGCGCGGTGCACCCACCTCCTCCGTCGGATCACCGCACTCGGCGCGCGCTCCACCTACCGGGTCTCGTATGATCCGCGCCGTCATGAAGCGCCGTCTCCTGCCGCCCGTCCTGCTCGTCGTCGTCGCCGCCGGCCTGCTGAGCGCGTGCGGCTCGCAGGGCGTGTCCGTGCCGAAGGCCACGGCGTCCGTCCAGAACGGCGCGAAGCTCTTCGCCCAGCGCTGCTCGGGCTGCCACACGTTCGAGCCCGCCGGCGCCGAGGGCTCGGCGACGAAGGTCTCCGACCGCGAGCGCGTCGACGGCCCGAACTTCAACGTGCGCAAGGTCTGTTACGACAACGCGCTCTACGCGCTGCGCAACGGGGGCTACTCCGGCGCGATCATGCCCGAGAACATCGTCGTCGGGAAGCAGGCGCAGGACGTCGCGGCGTTCGTCGCCGAGTACTCCGGCAAGCAGGGCGCCCACGCCGCCTCGCCCACCGGCGCGGCCGTGAGGTGCCCACCGCTCCCGGCCGGCGTCGGCCGGTAGCGCGGCCCGCGGGGCCATGCTCGACCTGAAGCTGCTGCGCAGCGACCCGGAGGCGGCACGTGTCGCCCTGGAGCGCCGCGGGGCCGCCGAGCTGCTGGACCGGGTGCTCGCGCTCGACGCGCGCCGCCGCGAGCTGCTGCCGCAGATCGAGGGCCTGCGCGCCGAGCAGAACGAGGCCAACGGCGCGATCGCAGAGGCCAAGCGCACCGGGGGCGAGGCGGAAGCCGCGATCGCGCGGATGCGCGACGTCGCGGGCCGCGCGAAGGCGCTCGCCGAGGAGCTCGCCGGCGTGGAGGCCGAGCTGCAGGGCGTCATGAGCCAGCTGCCCAACCTGCCCGAGGCCGAGGCGCCCGCTCAGGACACGGTGCTCAGGGAGGTCGGCGACGCAGCGCGCACCGGCCGCGACCACCTCGAGCTCGCCGGCACGATGATCGACATGGAGGCCGGCGCACGCCTCTCCGGCTCGCGCTTCGCCTACCTCAGGGGCGACCTGGTGCTGCTCGAGCTCGCGCTCGTGCGCTGGGCGCTGGAGAAGCTGCGCGGCCACGGCTTCGAGCCGGTGATCCCGCCGGTGCTCGTGCGCGAGCAGGCGCTGTACGGCACCGGCTTCCTGCCGGACACCGAGGAGCAGATCTACCGCCTGCCCGAGGACGACCTCTACCTCGTCGGCACGAGCGAGGTGGCGCTCGCCTCGCTGCACGCCGGCGAGATCATCGACCACGGCGAGCTGCCGCTGCGCTACGCGGGCTTCTCCTCGTGCTTCCGGCGCGAGGCCGGCGCCGGCGGGCGCGACACGCGCGGCATCTTCCGCGTGCACCAGTTCGACAAGGTCGAGATGTTCAGCTTCGTCGACCCGGCCACCGCGAAGGACGAGCACGCGCGGCTGCTGTCGATCGAGGAGGAGATCCTCGGCGATCTCGGCATCCCCTACCGCGTCGTCGACATCGCCCTCGGCGACCTGGGCAACTCCGCCGCGCGCAAGTTCGACTGCGAGGCGTGGCTGCCGGGCCAGGAGCGCTACCGCGAGCTGACCTCGACCTCGAACACCACGGACTACCAGGCGCGACGTCTCGAGATCCGGATGCGCCCCGACGGCGGCGGCCGCGCCGAGACGCTCGCCACGCTCAACGGCACCGCGGTCGCCGTCGGCCGCACGATCATCGCGCTGCTCGAGAACCACCAGCGCGAGGATGGCACGATCGTGCTGCCCGAGCCGCTGGTCGCCGCCGGGGCGCCCGCGGTGCTCGGCGCCGCCGCCTGATCAGCGGCGGTCGGCGCGGCTGTCGAGCGGCTCCTCGAGCTCGTCCAGCTCGTCCAGCGGGTCGAGCGGATCCGCCGCCTCCTCGGCGCGGGCGCGGCGACGGTCGCGCGCGACGCGCGCGCCGATCAGCCCCAGGACGGCGAGCACCGCGAGCACGGCCGCGCCGCGGCCGAAGGTGCTGGCGATCTTCTCGTACGTGCCGCTGGCGAAGTAGCCGAGCAGGACGACGGCCACCCCCCAGACGAGCCCGCCGGAGGCATTGAAGGCGAAGAACCGGCGGTAGGGCATGTGCGCGAGGCCCGCGAGCGCCGGCATCACGGCGCGGAAGAACGCCGTCCAGCGCCCCAGGAAGACGGCCCAGCCGCCGCGGCGCTCGAGGAACTCGCGCGCGTCGACCAGCCGGTGGGAGTGCCTGCGCAGCGCGCGCGTCTCGATCAGCCGCGGCCCGAAGCGGTGGCCGATCTCGTAGCCGACCGAGTCGCCGATGACCGCGGCGAGCACGACGACGACGATCATCACCGGGAGCGAGGCGTGGCCCTGATGGGCGACGACGCCGCCGAGGATCGCCGCCGTCTCCCCCGGGATGACGAACCCGACGAACAGGGCGTCCTCGGCGAACACGATCGCGAAGACGAGCAGGTACGCGAGGGTGCCGTCGAGCGTCTTGATGTGGTCGGCGATCGAGGCCAAGCGAGGCCGAGCCTAGCCGGGGCGCCCCGTTGAATCGACGGCCGCCGCGCGCAACACTGCCCCGATGAGCACCACATCGTCCACTGTCGCCGGTGCGTTCGCGGAGGCGATCGTCGCCCGGGACTTCGCCGCCGCGCGCGGGCTGCTGCACCCGGCGATCGACTTCCGCGCGATGACACCCAAGCGCGTCTGGGAGGCCGACGACCCCGCCGGGGTCGAGGAGGTCCTGCGCACGTGGCTCGCCGACCCCGACGAGGACGTCGCCGCCGTCGAGGCCGTCGAGCGGGCGACCGTCGCGGACACCGAGCGCGCCGGCTGGCGCGTGCGCGGCACCGGCCCGGACGGCGCGTTCACGTTCGAGCAGCAGGCCTTCATGCGCGAGCGCGACGGGCAGATCGGCTTCCTGCGCATCATGTGCAGCGGGAAGCGCCCGTTGGGCGGGGCGTAGGGCGAGCGCTCAGGGGATCCGCAGGTCCCTGGCCTCGCCGGCGACCCGCTGCTCCTCCACCGTCAGGTCGGACCGCCGGACCGGGGTCACCAGCGACCAGTGCGCGCCGGCCGGGCAGCGCTGAAAGCGCCACCAGCCGAGCCGCAGCGACTTCAGCGAGGCCCCGGGGATCCAGATCGTCGTGAACAGGTGGCCGCGCCGGCACCGGACCACCACGTTGCCCGCCGGCGGGTAGCCGCGCAGCACGAGTACGGCCGCCTCGGCGAGGACCGCGATGGCGGCGACGACGAGCAGTGCCCCGCGGCGGCGCAGTCTCGACGAGTCGGACATGCCTCCATGGTAGGCGCGCCGCGATCGGCGCCGAGCGAGAGCGGAGGGGGCGGGATTCGAACCCGCGGACGAGTTGCCCCGTCTCCGGTTTTCAAGACCGGTGCATTCGACCACTCTGCCACCCCTCCGGGGGTCGGCCCGGCATCCTGACAGCCCAGGACGGTAGGTTCCCCCTTCCCGCCGATCCGAACAGGAGAGCGCCGTCATGCGTCGTCTCGCGTTGGCCCTCGTGGCCGTCCTCGTCGCCGCATCAGCGCTCAGCGCGTGCGGCGGCAGCAGTACCAGCACCGGCCCGAGCACCAGCGATTATCAGAAGTCGTTCGCGCCGATCGACCAGCGCATCAAGGACGTCGGCAACTCCGTCGGCGACGCGGTCGTCAACGCCAAGAGCAAGAGCAACACGGAGCTCGCGACGGAGTTCGCAGGGCTCTCCGCACAGGCCAAGACGGTCGCCGCGAGCCTCACCGCGCTCGACGTGCCGGACGCCTTCAAGACGCAGCAGGCCGCGCTGGCGAGCGCCCTGGGCGACGCCTCCCGCAGCCTGCAGTCCATCTCCGCCGCGGCGAGCGCCGGCAACGCCAAGGCGGCCGCCGCGGCGACGCTGAAGCTCGGCGCCGTCGACTCGCTGAAGATCAAGAAGGCGCGCGAGGCGATCGAGAAGCAGATCAGCGCGGCGTCGTAGGGTCCTCAGCGCCGGCCTCAGGCGCGCGGCAGCTGCTGCGTGATGCAGTGCACGTTGCCGCCGCCGAGCAGGATCTCGCGCCCGGGGACGCCGACGACATCGCGCTCGGGGAACAGCCCACCCAGGATCGACAGCGCCTCGGCGTCGGTCGGCAGGTCGAACTGCGGGACGACCAGGCGGGTGTTGGCGATCAGGAAGTTCGCGTAGGACCCGGCGAGCCGTGCGCCGGCGGCGCGCGCCGCCGAGCCCTCGGCCGCGTCGACGCCGCGCGCCTCCTCGTCGGTCATGTACAGCGGCCCGGGCATCGGGAGCCTGTGGACCTCGAGCGCGCGACCGCGCGCGTCGGTCATCCCCTCAAGGCGGCGCAGCGCGTCGGCGGAGATCGCGTGCTGGGGGTCGGACTCGTCGTCGGTCCAGTGCAGCGCGACGACCCCGGGACGCACGAAGCACGCGATGTTGTCGACATGGCCGTCGGTCTCGTCCTCGTAGGTGCCAAGCCCGAGCCACAGGACCTTCGCGACGCCGAGGTGGTCTCGCAGCTGGGTCTCGATCTGCTCGCGCGCGAGAGAGGGGTTGCGGTTGTGGTTCAGCAGGCACTCCTCCGTCGTCAGGCAGGTGCCCTCGCCGTCGACATGGATCGAGCCGCCCTCGAGGACGATCGGCGCGCGGTAGCGGTCGGCGCCCTCGATCTCGAGGATCTTGCGCGCGACGAGGTCGTCGTCGTGCCACTCGGGGTAGAGCCCGCCCTCGAGCCCGCCCCAGGCGTTGAAGTGCCAGTCCACGCCGCGGCGCGCGCCCGTGCCGTCGATCACGAAGGTCGGGCCCGTGTCGCGCACCCAGGCGTCGTCGGTCGTCATCTCCACGACCCGCACCCCGGGCCCCAGCACGTTGCGCGCGTGCTCGAACTGGCGGCGGGAGACGGCCATCGTGACCGGCTCGCTGACGGCGATCGCGGCGGCCACCGCGGCGTAGGCCTCCTGCGCGGGCTTGGCCCCCAGGCGCCAGTTGTCCGGGCGCTCGGGCCACACCATCCAGGTGCCGTCGTGCGGCTCGAACTCGCCGGGCATCCGGAAGCCGTCGGCGGCCGGCGTGGACTGCAGTGTCTGGGTCATGTCAGCCGCAGCCTATCCCGGGCTACACTGCCTCCTCCCGGAGAGGTGGCCGAGTGGCTGAAGGCACTCGCCTGCTAAGCGAGTAACGGGGGTTAACCTCGTTCGCGGGTTCGAATCCCGCCCTCTCCGCTCCAGCATCCGCGCAGCGCGCGGGACCATCCGGATGTGAGCGGCCTTGCGCCAGAACGCCGCCGGTGAGAGGCTCGCCCCGACAGGCCTGGCACTCCAGGTCGGGCCGTGAGGGAAGGAGGTCGGCATGGCCGACCGCGTGCTGTTCATGGGGTGGAACGCCCCCGCCCGTGGCTCCGAGGGGCGCTCGCTGGAGGTGTTCAACGAGGCGCTCGGAATCCTCGGCCGGATGGAGCAGGACGGCCGGATCGAGCGGTTCGAGGTGGTGCTGCTCGACCCGAACGGCGAGCTGGGCGGGTTCATCACCGCGCACGGGACGGCGGAGCAGCTGACGGCGCTCAAGGAGGACGCGGAGTTCCGGCGCAACACCGTCGACTCGACGCTGGTCGTCGACGGCATCCGGCACATCGACGGGTACGCCGGCGAGGGCATCGCCCGGCAGATGGGCGTCTACCAGGACGCGATCGCGCAGGTCCCGCAGCGCGCCTGACCGCGTGAGCATTCTGCGCCGGCGCCGAGGCAGGGCAGCGCCGGCGCGCTCATGAGCTCAAGCGTCCTCGCGGTCGCGTCGATAGCCCGAGTGGGTACACCACCCGCTCGAGGCCATGCACGACGACCCGATCCAGGACCGCATCACCGCACTCGACGCGCGCACGTCGGATGAGACCGGCAGGCTGACCGCGCGGGTCCTGCGCGGCTGCTGGCCCGGCGGCGGCGAGGATCGCTGCGAGCCCGGCGCGCTCGGCTGGGTGCGCCTCTGGCGCCCGCAGACCATGGCCGCCGGCCTGCCCGCGTGCTCGTGCGCGCGCGGTCACTGCGCACTCTGCAACTGAGCTACGGCGCCGGCGCGTAGATCGCCCGCCACCAGACGTCGGTGAGCGTGCCGACCAGCTCGTCGTCGTCTGAGAACTCCGGCTCCCCGGAGCTGATCGCGAGGTAGAGGCTGCGTTCGGTCATCCAGGTGAGGGTCGCCGCCAGCGTCCGGGCCGGAGGGCCGGCGGACGGTGCGACGCCGGCCGCGCGCTCGCGCTCGATCTGCTCGGCGGCCGCGTCGGTGAAGCGCCCGATCAGGCGCGCCCACACGTCGCCGATCTCCGGCACGCTGTGCCACGTCTCGACCATCGCGCGAACGACCGGGGCGTGGGTGCGCCAGAGCTCCAGCGCCGAGCGCATCGCCGCGTCGAGTGCCACGCGCGGCGGCTCGCCCTCGGCGCGGTGCAGCCAGGTCTGGGTCGCGAGGTAGACCTCGTCGACGACGCGCTCGGCCAGGCGCGCGAGCACCGCGTGCTTGGAGGCGAAGTAGAAGTAGAAGCTCGCGCGCGAGATCTGCGCCTCGCTCAGGATCTGGGCGACGCTGAGGTCTGCGAGGCGCTCGCCGGCGAGCAGGCGCTCGGCGGCGTCGCAGACCGCCCGCTCGATGTCGCCGGGCTGCGCCGGTCCCCGCCGCGCCCGCCGCGCGGACCCCCCTTCCGCCTGTCCCTGAGCCATGCAAGCGACCCTAACCGATCGCCAGACACTCAATCCATACAAACTATCTGAACATCGTGTATGGTGCGCGTATCAGCCCCACGGACAGGAGGTCGTCATGCAGCCGGATCACAAGCAGGAGAGCAACGTCGACTGGTCGCTCGTGACCATGGCCGTGGTCATGACCGTCAGCCTCGTCTTCCTGTACCTGCAGCTGAGCTGAGCGGGGCGC